>JAOUEK010000165.1 GCA_029858755.1 Thermoleophilia bacterium | reverse complement strand
GCTTGTTGCTGTCACGCATGACGGCGGCGATGCGCTGGCGTGCGATCCCGATCAGCCAGGCGATCGGCGAGCCGGCCGCCGGCCGGTACGAGTCGCGGTAGCGGAACGCGCTCTCGAACACGTCGCTCGTGACGTCCTCGGCGTCCGCGCCCGGTCCGATCCGGTACGAGACGTAGGCGTACACCTCTCGGATGAGGCGCTGCGTGTCTGCGAGCGGGTCGCGTCGGAGCATGCGACCGCCTACCGTCGCCGCAGCGGCAGGTCAGGGTCGATGCGGGTCCAAGACGTCAGTCTCGTGAGACGCCCGTTCTTTGCTTGCACGCGCGCGGACGTCAGGAGACACATCGGCAGCGCATGCCGATAACGTGAGCACGAATTTCCGCGTCGTCGCCGTGCTGCTGGCGGTCACCTTCCGCTTCCGGCAGCAGACCGGGCAGCGCTGGTCACGGTGTCCGACACCGGGACAGAGGCGCAGGCGGCGAGACGCGGCGGCCCGGCTGCTGCCGGGCGCCGCGTTCGGACGGCAGAAAGGTCAGGGTCAGCGAACGCTGACGTTGACCGCCTTGGTCTGCGTCGTCGGCCGCCCGTTCGTCTTCAGCACGATCGTGAACTGCGCCGTGCCGCTCTTCCCCTTGGCCGGGATCGACAGCACGGTCGACTTGCCGGCCGCCACCTTGACGGCGGCCTTGCCGTTCACCGAGCCCTTCAGGCTCGCCACACCCGCCACCTGCGCCGGGCACGCGACCCCGCTCAGCGTGTACTTGACCTTGGCGACGCCCTTGCCCACCGTGACCGCCCCGCCGACGGCCGCAGCCTGTGGCCTCGACCGGTCCTCCGTGAAGCGGACGATGCTGTGCGTCCCGGCATCGTAGGCGTAGAGGTCACCCTTGGGCCCGACCGCGACGTCCTGCGCGATCAGGTCGCCCGACGTGGCCGTCCCCAGCATCTTGCCCGTCGGCGAGAAGCGCGTCAGGTTCCGCTGCGAGACGTTCGTCATCCAGAGGTTGCAGTCGAGGTCGACGGCGATCCCGATCGGCTTGCTCGCGCCGCCCTTGAACACCTTCGCAACCTTGTCGCCGACGAACCGCTTGACCGTGAGCCCGTCGACGACGTAGAAGGAGCCGTCGGGCGACGTCTCGACGTCCCCGGGGTCACCGAGCCCACCGTAGGTCTTTCCCTCGGTGAGCCCTCCTGCACCCTTGTCGAAGCGGGTCACCTTGCGCTGGTTGTTGATGTTGGAGGACACGTAGACGTTCCCCTCGGCGTCGACCGCGATCCCCACGGCGCCTCCTGCGGCGACGGAGAGGGTGTCACCGCTGCCTCCGAAGTTCCTCGCCTCGCCTACCTGTTGAGCAGTGCCCCACACAGAGCCGTCGGGATCGGCGGCGACGTCCTGCACGCTCTCGGACTGGTCGAACGCGAACTTGCCCTTGAACCCTCCCTTCGCCGAGAACACCTGGATCCGGTGGTTGTCCGAGTCCGCGACGTACACGTCTCCGTTCTTTCCAGTCGCCAGGCCGAACGCGTTGTTGCCGAACTGGCCGTTGCCGGTGCCGAGCTTGCCCCAGGCGCCGGCCTTCTTGTACGCGGGGCCCTCCTGCGTCCGGCTCGTCCCGGCGATCGCGCCGACGGCGAACGTCGCCGCGAGGACGAAGGCGGCCAGTCCGAGCGTCGCGCGGCGCCTCTTGATGCCTCTCATCACGGTTGCTCCTTTCGTCGTTGGCCCGAGGCCTGGACGGCCGGCACGATCCGCTCGAACTGCAGCCCGGCACGACGCCCCGCGCCCGCGAGCACGTCCGCGGACGGAGCGTCGAACAGGTGCAGCACGGTCTCGTCGCCCGGCAGGTAGGTGGTGTCCACGTGGCGGATGCCCGAGCCGACCTCGGCTGTGCGTCGCGCGAGCTCGCACGCCTCGTCGAAGCGCTCGGCGCTCGCCGCGGCGTAGGACTCGACCAGGAATCTCGGCATGGCGCAAGCGTGCGCGCGATCCGTGCCCGGCCGAAACCGGGAAACCCCCACAGTTTGCTCAGGCGGCCCCGAGCCGCCGTGCCAGCTCGGTGCGCGAGCGCACCCCGAGCTTGCGGTAGACGCGCGTGAGCGTCGCCTCGACCGTCTTCGGGGTCACGAACAGCGCCGCAGCGACCTCGCGGTTCGTCCCGCCCTCGGCGACGAGCGCGGCGATCTGCTGCTCCGTCGCCGTGAGCTCGTTGCGTGACTGCGAACGGCCGCCGACGCGGGAGAGCTCCTCGCGCGCGCGCTCGGCCCAGAGCGCCGCGCCCAGCTCCTCGAATCGCGCGAGCGCCTCCCCGAGCTCCCCGTTCGCTCTCGAGCGGTGCTGGAGGCGCCGGAGGACCCGACCGAGCGCGAGGCGGGTGCGGGCTTGCTCGATCGGCAGCGGGAGGTCGGCCTCCGCGGCGACGGCGGCCTCGAGCGACGCGCACGCGGTGTCGAGATCGCGCGCAGCGGCCTCGACGAGGCCGCGGGCCCGGAGGACGAGCGGTGCGATCCAGGCCGCGCGGTGCCCGTCGCAGCGCCGGTCGAAGGCCATGAGCACTGCGGCTGCGCTCGCTGCATCGCCGCGCAGTGCGTGCGCCTCGACCTCGTCGACGAGGAAGGTCAGCATGCTCGGCTCGCCGACCGCCATCTGCTCGGCGATCTCTCGTGCGCGGCGCAGGGGCGGCAGGGCGGCCTCCGCGTCGCCGCGCGACAGGGCGAGGAGGCCTTCGAGCTGGACGAGGCCACGCAGGTTGTGGAGCTCCCCGGCCGGCTCCGCCTCGGAGATCGCCTCGCGGATGAGCGTGCGCGCCTCGCCGACGTCGCCGCGTAGCACGGCCAGGTGCGCGGACGTCCGCAGAGCGGGTAGGCGCAGGATCCCCGTCTGGTCGGCGAGATCGCTCAGCTCGCCGGCGTGCGCGCCCGCCTCGTCCCAGCGTCCGGCGGCGGTCTCGACGGTGGCGAGTCCGAAGCGGCACCAGCACTCGGTGCGCACGTCGCCGTAGTCGGCAGCGCGGGCCAGCATCCGCTCGTACGCAGCGCGGGCGCCGTCGAGCTCGAGCCCGAGTCGCAGGATGTCGGCCTCGAACGCGCTCGGGCACCCGTCGAGATCGGGGAGCTCGATCTGCGCCTCGAGCGCCAGGCCGTGCTCCAGGGGCTCGCGCCAGGCGGGATGACCCGCCATCTTCCGCACGAGCGCCTGCATCGCGAGGGCGTAGACGAGTTGGGTGCGATCGGGGGCGCGATCGGCCTCGGCGACCGCGACGTCTGCGTGCCCGAGCGCCAGGTCGAGGTCGCCGACGTACGCGAGTGCTTGCGCGAGGCCTCGCCGGGCCCGTGCCCGGAGCGCCCGGTCGTCCGCCTCGAGGACGCCCTCGAACGCCATGAGCGAGGCGGCCCCGCCGACGGTCTCGTCGAGCACCGTGCCGAGCACGCACAGCGCCAGGTGGCCGACCGCTCCCCCCGCGCGCGAGGCCTCCTCGAGCAGCAGCCGGGAGTGCTCCGCCTCGCCCGACTGGAAGTGCGCCTCGGCCGCCGCGATCAGGCGGTGAGCGCGGCCCTCCTCGTCGCCTGCGGGCGTGAGGCTCGCCGCCTGCTCGAAGAGCGCTGCACCCGCCGCTCTGGCACCGCGCCGGCAGGCGGACTCCGCTCCGCGGGAGAGGGCTGCGGCGACCTGCTCGTCGGGACCGGTGCCGGCGAGCGCGAGATGTCGAGCCTTCGACTCGGCCCGGTCTGCGAGCTCGGCGAGCTGGAGGTGCACGCGGCGTCGCTCGAGCTCGGTCGCGTCCCCGTACACCGTCGAGGCGAGGAGCGGATGTGTGAACTGCACCACGTCGTCCGCGATCGCGAGCACGTCGTGGGCGACGGCGTCGGCGAGCGGCTCCTCCAAGCCGTCCGGCCCGATTGCTCTCGCGAGCAGGTGCGCGCCCGGGTCTCCGGCCGCGGCGACGACCAGCAGCAGCGCCTTCGCCTCGGCAGAGAGCCCGCCGATCCGCGCGCGCATCGCATCGCGGAGCGAAGACGGGACCGCAAGCGGGAGGCCGCCGGACTCGGTCGTGGCGACGACGCGTGCGAGCTCGAGCGCGTGGAGCGGGTTGCCACGGCTCGCGGCGTGCACGTGCACGATCTTCGGTCGGGAGAGCGCTGTGCCGAGCCGCTCACGAACGATGCGATGCAGCGCCCCGGTGCTGAGAGGGCCGGGCCGGAGCTGCGCCGCGGCGAGGCTGAGCGGGCAGCCGCCGAGCTCGAGCTGCGACTCGGCGCCGAGCCTGCGCGTCAGCAGCACTGCCACGTCGTCGCCCGGCTGGAGACGTCGCAGCGCGTAGGTCAGGGCGACGTGCGACGAGAGGTCGAGCCACTGGACGTCCTCGATCGCCACGACCACGGGCTGCCGCGCGGCGACGGCTCGGAGGACGGAGAGCGCGCCGAGGGCGACGGCGGTCTCGTCCAGGCTCGAGATGGGGGCCTCGCGTAGCCGCAACGCCCCCTCGAGGGCGCGGCGACGCGGAGGCGGCACTGACCCGTTGACGGCGGCGAGCGCCGGCTCGAACAGGCTTGCCAGCGCACCGTACGCGACGGTCGTCTCGATCTCGACGGGGCGACACGACAGGACCAGCGCCCCGTCGTCGCGCGCGGCTCGTACGCCTTCCTCCCAGAGCACGGTCTTGCCGATCCCTGCCTCGCCCTCGATCTCGGCGAGCGCGGGGCGGGCGGCTCCGAGCCACTGTGCGAGCGCCGCCAGCTCGTCCTCGCGCCCGACGAGGGGGGCGCGTTCGAACCGCCCCGATGCGTCGCGATCACCCGGTGCCGCCGTGGCGGCTGCTGCTGCGCTCATGCCCCGACGCTAGAGGCGACCGCGGCACGCTACAGCGGGGGAACCCCCACACTTTGCCCGGCAAGCCGATGGGCGCACGTCAGCCGAGCATGTGACCCACAGCAGAGGGGCGCCGGACGTCCCTGGGTCGATCAGGCCGCCACGCATGTGCCGCGTACGCAGATCGCGAGGCGTCCAAGGCTCGCGCGCCCGACGGGGAAACCCCCATACTTTGACCTCACCCGACGGAGGGCACGTGGACGGCGTCGTCATCGGACGTGAGCGCGAGTTGGAGCTCGCCGACGGCTTCCTCGCGGAGGCGGCGGATCGATCGGGCGCGCTCGCGTTCGTCGGCGACGCCGGGATCGGCAAGACGACGCTCTGGTCGGCGGTCGTGGAGGACGCGATCGGCCGTGGCTACGTCGTGCTCACTGCCCGGCCCTCGCAGGCCGAGGCCGGGCTGCCGTTCGCCGTGCTCACCGACCTGTTCGCGTCCATGGCAGAGCACGTGCTCACCGGGCTGCCCGAGGCGCAGCAGGCGGCGCTCGGCCGGGCGCTCCGGCGCCGGACCTCGCCGCGCCGTGTCGACCCGACCGCGGTCGCGCTGGCCACGCTCGGGACGCT
>JAOUEK010000164.1 GCA_029858755.1 Thermoleophilia bacterium | reverse complement strand
AACGCATCCGCGAGGCCGATCGTGATCTCGGTGCCGGCGGGGAGGTCTCCGTGATCGGCCGACAGGGTCACGCGGAGCCCGGTCACGGATGCCGACCCCGAGCGGGCCTTGCCGCGCCCGGTCGCCGACGAGGCGGTGAGCACCTCGAGCGTCCCCCAGTCGTCGAGGCGGAGGCGGGTGCCGGTGCCCGGCGTGACGGCCTGCCCGAGCACGGTGAGCCCCGAGACGGCGGACCCGGCCGTGTCCGCGCTCGACCCGGCAGGCCCGGCCGCGACGGTGGCGCGCAGCGTGAGCGTGTCCGCGGTGATCTCGCCGCCGAAGAGGGTGATCCCCAGCAGGTCGAGCGAGGCCTGTCCGCTCGAGGAGACCCCGGGCTGGGCGGCGGCAGCCGCCGTGGCGGCGCCGACGCGAACGGCCGGGCTGATCGGCGGGTAGGCGAAGCCGGCCGACTCGGAGGCATTCGGCGGTGCGGCGAGCGCGGTGGCCACGACCAAGGGGGCGCCCGGCACTGCGATCCGGGCGACGATCGCCGTGGCCTTCGCCTCGGGGGAGACCGGGGCAGCGAGCGACGCGCCGGCGGCCAGCGCCAGCGCTCCGCCAGCCAGCAGGCCGAGCAAGCGCCTCACGACACGTCAGCGTAGCCGCGAAGCGGTCGTGTCGATCGCCACACGAGCTGGGCGGCGACCACGAGCAGGAGCACGCCGAACAGCCGGCGCAGCACGCTCTCGTCGATCCGGATGGCGATCTGGACGCCCGCCTCGACCCCCGCGATGGAGGAGACGCCCACGACGAGTGCCGGGCGCACACGCAGGTTCCCGAACCGCGTCTGGCGCCAGACGCCCACGGCGGCGGTGGGCACGATTGCGAGCAGCGAGGTCGCCGCCGCCTCCACCTGGCCGAGCCCGAGCGCAACGAGCGTGGGCACGAAGAGGATGCCGCCGCCCACGCCGAACAGGCCGGAGAGGATGCCGGCCGCTGCGCCGAGCGCGACGGCGAGCAGGATCGTCTGCAGGCTCATCCGACGATCAGCCAGACCCCGATGCAGACGAGCAGCGCGGCGAAGGCCAGGGTCAGCACGGGCCCGGAGAGCCTGCGCTGCAGCCCGGCGCCGGCGAATGCGGCGGCCGCCGCCGGCACGCCGACGAGGAGCGCGTACCCGACGCGCACCTCGCCGCGGATCGCGTAGGCGGTGACACCGGCGAGGGCCGTGATCCCGATCGCGCCGAGCGAGGTCGCCGCGGCCTCGCGGGTCGAGAAGTGGACGAGCAGAACCAGCAGCGTCACGATCCCGCCGCCGACCCCGAAGAGGGCGCCGAAGACACCCGCCGTGAGCCCGACCGCGATCAGCCGGGCCACGCCGGTCCCTGACCGCTGCGCTCGCTCCGCACCGGCCGTATCGTAGGGCCGCGGCAGGATCCCCGGCCGCGGCCCGCGTCCTAGATCGTGGTCGCGGGCACCGGCTCCGCCCTCGGGGCCAGCTCGCTCTGCCGCACGAACACCGCGATCGCGAGCACGCCGACGGCGGCGATCCCGGCACCCGCCCAGAAGGCGGTGCTGAAGCCGTCCACCAGCGCCTGCGGCTGCGCCGTCCCGGTGGCCATGGCACCCGTGGACACGTTCGTGGCCACTGCCGAGAGCACCGCGATCCCGAGCGCGCCGCCGATCTGCTGCGACGTGTTGATCAGGCCCGAGGCCAGCCCCGCCTGGTCGTGGCTGACGCCGGCGACCGCCGCGATCGTCACCGGGACGAACACGAACGGCATGCCCAGGCCGATGATCAGAAACCCGGGGAAGAGGTCTGCCCAGTACGAGCCACCGACCGACACCTGGGTGAAGGTCACCAGCCCGGCGCACAAGAGCGTCATGCCCAGGAGCAGGATCGGCTTCACCCCGACCCGGTTCACGAGCGCCGCGGCGACGTTCGCCCAGACGATGGCGGTGCCCGCCACGGCGAGGTAGCCGACGCCGGTCTCGAGCGGGGACAGGCCGAGCACCTGCTGCATGTACAGCGTGAGCAGCAGGAACATGGAGAACAGCACCACGCCGAGCACGAAGCCGGTGATGTTCGCGCCGAGCACGGTGCGGACGCCGAAGATGGACATCGGCACGAGCGGCTCCTCGCGACCACGCTCCCACGCCAGGAAGACGACGTGCAGCACGGCCGAGGCGCCGAACGCGAGCCACGTCGGCGCCGAGCCCCAGCCCCACTCGTTCGCCTGGGTGATGCCGAGCACGAGCACGACCAGCGCAGCGGTGATCAGCGTCGCCCCGGGGATGTCGAAGGTCTTGGTGCGCAGGTCGCGGCTCTCCGGCACCCACAGGGGCGTCAGCACGAGCGCGGCGGCGCCGACCGGGACGTTGACGAAGAAGATCCACTCCCACGACAGCAGGTCGGTGAGGACGCCGCCGAAGAGCACGCCCGCGGCTGCGCCGAAGCCGCCCGTCGCACCCCAGACGCCGAGCGCGATGTTCCGCTCGCGCCCCTCGGCGAAGGTGGCGGTGAGGATGGCGAGGGCCGCGGGCGAGAGCAGCGCGGCGCCGAACCCCTGCAGCGCCCGCGCGCCGATCAACGAGCCCTCCGACCACGACAGCCCGGCGAGCAGGGAGGCGACGGTGAAGACGGCGATCCCGGCGAAGAACACGCGCCGGCGCCCGAGCCGGTCGCCGAGGCGGCCGCCGAGCAGCAGGAACCCGCCGAAGAAGAGCGCGTACGCGCTGATCACCCACTGCAGGTTGTCCTGCGAGAAGCCGAGGTCGACCTGGATCGACGGCAGGGCCACGTTGACGATCGCGATGTCGAGGACGACCATGAACTGCACCACGCAGATCAGGGCGAGGGCGAGCCACTTCGTCTTCATGGATGCAGTCACGTGCGAGACCCTCCCTTTCTCGAGGTGGGCCGCACGCTAGCAGACGGTGCTTGCGAAATACAAGTCTTGATTAGTGAATAGCAAGCGATTGGTGTACGATTGCAAGTGAGATGACGAAGCGCCTCTACCGGCAGTACTGCCCGGTGGCACACGCGCTCGATCTCGTCGGAGAGCGCTGGTCGCTGCTCGTCGTTCGCGAGCTGCAGCACGGGCCCGCGCGGTACACCGACCTGCACGCGCGCCTCGACGGGTGCTCGACGAACATCCTCGCCGAGCGGCTTCGCGACCTCGAGGCCGGCGGTGTGATCGAACGACGCGTGCTTCCGGCCCCCGCCGCGTCGACGGTCTACGAGCTCACCGAGCTCGGCCGGGGGCTGCAGCCGGTGGTGCACGAGCTGGCCCGCTGGGGGGCACGCACGCTCGGCCCGCCCCCGCCCGATGCCGAGCTCGCCGCAGGTTGGCTCGAGCGGGCGCTGCGCACGGCGGTCGCGGGAGCGGCGCCGGAGGATGCGTGCATCGCCTTCCGCTGCGGCGACGAGGCGGCGACGATCGTCGGCGGGCGGGTCGTGCCGGGCGTCGCGGACGAGGCCCACGCGGTGGTCGAGTCCGACCCGATCGGGCTCTACCACGCGCTCGTGGACGGCGACCTGAGCCGGGCGGCGGTGGACGGGGACGACCACGAGGTGCTCGCTCTCGCGAGCGCGCTGCGCGCCGATCCCGCGGCGGCCCCGCCCGGCTAGCGCCTGGATCGACCATCTCGGCGCTACCCTGAGCGCAGATGCGCGCCGCCTGGTCGACCGCGCTGCTCGCCGTCGTCGTGGTGCTCGCCCCCGGCGGCAGCGCCGGCGCGCAGGGCTCGGGCACGCTGTACCTCGTGCGGCCGGACCCGCGGCTCTGCCCGAGCCCCCTCTGCGGCGGCGCCTGGGTGCGGCGCGTCAACCACGCCGTGACGCGCTGCGCCGACGGGTCGGTGCAGCGGGAGTGCTACGTGGCCCGCGTGAGCGGCGTCCCGGAGAAGCTCACCAGCGCCCGGGCCGGATCGACGCTGGTGCGGGGGCGCCTGGTGCCCGCCGGCCTCGACGGCTTCCCGGGCCTCGGCGCGCTCGCCGCGACGGCGGCCTGGCGCCCGGCCGGGCCGCGACCGCCCACGGGGACGACCTTCCGGGTACGCGACAACGGCGTCCGCTGCGTGACGACGCCGTGCTTCTCGCTCACCGCGCAGGCAGTCGAGGGCGGCGGGCGGGCGACGCTGTCGGGCCTCGACCTCACCCGCGCCGGCGTGACCCGCCGGGACGAGGCGCAGGCGTGGAGGGCGGTCACCCGAGGCGGGCTCCTCGTCACCGGCACCGTTCGTCGTGTCCCGCGAGCCGGCCCGGCCGGTACCGGGCGGGCCCTGAGGGCGACCCAGGTCTGGCTCAGGCCCTGAGCGCGGCCGCCTCGCGGCGGAGCACGTCCCACGCGCGGCCGACGTCCTCCTCGGTGGTGCGCGCGTTGCCCACGGCGAGCCGGAGCGCGACGCGGCCGTCGAGCCTCGTGTGGGTGATGAAGATCTCCCCGCTCGCGTTGACCGCCTCCAGGAGCGCGAGGTTGTCCTCGTCGGAGCCTTCACGGCGGAAGCACACGAGCGAGAACCGCCGCGGAGCGACGACCCCCCAGCCGTCCGCCTCCTCCACCCAGCGCTCGAATAGCTCGGCCAGGCGGATCCCCTCGCGGACGTGCTCCTGCAGGCCCTCGCGGCCGAAGCAGCGGATCACCGTCCACAGCTTCAGCGCCCGGAACCGCCGGCCGAGCGCCGGGCCGTAGTCGGACAGGCTCTCCGCCTCGTCGCTCGTGCGCAGGTACTCGGGGACGAGCGTGAACGCCTCGCGGAAGACGTCGGGGCGTCGCGTCCACACGACCGAGCAGTCCATCGGCGTGAGCATCCACTTGTGCGGGTTGACGACGAGCGAGTCGGCGCGCTCCACGCCCTCCTGCGACCAGCGGAGCTCCGGGCACACCCATGCTGCACCCGCGTACGCGGCGTCGACGTGCAGCCATGCGCCCGCATCCGCGCACGGCCCGGCCAGCGCCGCCACCGGGTCGACCGAGGTGACGGAGGTCGTGCCCACGGTGGCGACCACCGCGGCGACGCCGCCGCGGGCGAGCTCCGCCTCGACGTCCGCCGGTCGCAGGGCGTACGCGTCGTCGGTCGGGAGCTTCCGGGGCTCGAGGCCGAGGAGGCGCGCCGCCTTCTCCACGGACGAGTGCGCGTGCTCCGAGAACACCACCGCCGTCCTCCCCGTCAGGTGGCGGGCCGCGACGAGCGCGGCGAGCGTCGACGTGGAGGCGGTGTCCTCGATGTGCCCGTGCCAGCCGGCCGGCAGGCCGAGCAGGTCGCGGAGCCAGTCGACGACGTGCAGCTCGAGCTCCGTCGCGGCGGGCGACGAGCGCCAGATGAAGGCGACCTGGTTGAGCGCGGCGGCGAGCAGCTCGGCGACGATCCCCGGCTCGGAGGCGGTCACGGAGAAGTAGGAGAAGAAGCGCGGCGACTGCCAGTGCGTGAGCGCAGGCACCAGGACCTCGTCCAGGTCGCGCAGC
>JAOUEK010000163.1 GCA_029858755.1 Thermoleophilia bacterium | reverse complement strand
GGTAGCGGCCGAGCTCCGACTTGATGTGGATGTCGTTGATCACCTCGGGCGTGAAGATGCGGCTCCGCCCGATCACGTCCTTCTTGGAGGGTGCACCGTTCTCGCTCATCAGATCACCAGCTTTCTCTCGGCGGGCTCGAGCGAGTCGTAGTTGTAGAGGGCCTTGCCGCAGACGAACTTCTGGAAGGCGGGCGGCGAGCCGAGGCCGTGGTTCGAGAACTTCCGCTCGATCAGCTCGGTGTCGGCGTCCGTCCACTCGCCGGGGACGCAGTCGATGCCGAGCGACTTGATCGCGCCGGCGACGTAGATGTCGCCGTCGTACATCGAGTCGCCGAGCCCCGGGCCGACGTCGCCGCAGATGATCATGCGGCCGCGCTGCATCATGAACCCGGTCATCGAGCCGGCGGAGCCGAGCACGATGATCGTGCCGCCCTTCTGGTCGATCCCGGTGCGCGCGCCGACGCGGCCCTTGACGACGAGGTCGCCTCCGCGCATCGCCGCCCCCGTGAGCGAGCCGGCGTTCGAGTCGACGACGACGACGCCGCTCATCATGTTCTCGCAGGCCGACCAGCCGACGCGCCCCGTGATGTGCACCTCCGGGCCGTCGATCAGGCCGCACGCGAAGTAGCCGAGGCTGCCGTTGAAGGTGATGCTGCAGCGCGTGAGGATGCCGACGCCCAGCGAGTGCCGAGACGCCGGGTTGTCGATCACGACGTCCGTCACGCCCTCCTCGTACACGAGCCGCCGGAGCTCCAGGTTGATCGTGCGGATCGTCAGGTCCGCGGCGTCGAAGCGGGCCGTCGTGCCGTCGATCTCCGCGATCCGCGGTGCCTCCGCATGGGGCTCCGCAAGCCCGCGGGCGTCGTAGGTGATGCGCCGCTCCCCTATCGCTGCCATACCAGCACCTCCCGCTCATACGGGTCGTACGTCTCGATCTCGTGCCCGAGCAGCTGCCGGATCGCGATCTCCTCGGAGGCGAGCGCGACGAGATCGTCGGATTCGTAGAGCACGAGCGGCTTCGCCGCCAGCTCGTCCTTCGCCACCCCGAGCTCGTCCTTGGTCACGGCGATGTACGTGAAGACGCCGTCCAGCTCGTCGAGCGACTTGTGCATCGCCTCCTCGAGGCTCAATCCCTCGCTCATCTCCTTGGCGAGGTAGACGGCGATGATCTTGGAGTCGCACTCGGACATGAAGCGTCGCCCGGCCCGTTCCAGGCGCCGCCGCCAGTAGAAGTAGTTCGTCAGCTGGCCGTTGTGCACGACCGCCACGTCGGAGTAGGGGTACGCCCAGTAGGGGTGGGCACCTGCGATGTCGACCTCCGACTCGGTCGCCATGCGCACGTGGCCGATCGCGTGCGTCCCCGCGAAGCTGTGAAGACCGTATGTCTCGTGCACGCTCTCGGCGTCGCCCAGGTCCTTCACGATCTCGAGCGAGCGGCCGAGGGAGAGCACCTCCGCGTCGGGGATGTCCTCGACCAGGTCGGCGAGCAGCTGCAGCTCACCGTCGAAGCCGAACGTGACGCGGAACGCGTACGGCGTCTCCTCCTCCACCTCGTGCAGCGTCGCGCCCAGCGTGGCCAGCCGCGACTCGACCTCGAAGCGGTGGCGACGCAGCCGGTCCTCGTACTCGAAGTCCCGCGCCGTGTTCGCGTCGGCGAGCTTGTAGCGCATCACGAGGTTCCCGTTCTCGGGCGCCCCGTACAGCGCGTAGCCGGTGGAGTCCGGCCCGCGGTGCTTCATCGACTGCAGCATCCGCGTCATCTCGTCGCCGATCGGATGCGTGGATCCGTCGCGATAGATGATCCCCGCGATACCGCACATAAGATCCGTCCTTCCTCTGCGTTACGGGAGCACGTCGAGGTACTCCTCGACGTCCCAGTTGGTCACGGTCGCACAGTAGCGCTCCCACTCGTCCCGCTTGTAGTGCATGAACACCGTGTACATCTCGCCGGGGAGCGCCGACTTCACGACCTCGTCCGCCTCCAGCGCGTCCAGCGCGTCGCCGAAGGTCATCGGGATCTTCTTGACCTGCTTGCCGGCCTCCATCGCCTCGTAGATGTTGCGCTCCTCGGGCTCTCCCGGGTCGAGCTGGCGCTCGATGCCGTCCTCCATCGCCTTGATCAGCGCCGCCATCGACAGGTAGGGGTTGACGGCCGAGTCGACCGAGCGGTACTCGAAGCGTCCGGGCGCCGACACCCGCAGCGCCGTCGTGCGGTTCTGGTAGCCCCAGTCCGCGAACACCGGCGCCCAGAAGCCCGTGTCCCAGAGCCGCCGGTACGAGTTCACCGTCGGCGCGGTGACCGCGGTCAGCGCGCCGAGGTGCTCGATGATCCCGCCGATCGCCCACAGGCCGAGCTGGCTCGGCTTCTGCCGGTCGTCCGTCTCCGGCATGAAGGCGTTCTCCTCACCGCGCCACAGCGAGATGTTGTGGTGGCAGCCGTTGGCCGACACCCCCATGAACGGCTTGGGCATGAAGCACGGGAACACGCGGAGCTCACGACCGACCTGCTTGCACACCTGGCGGAAGGTGGAGAGGTTGTCGGCGGTCTGCTCGGCGCGGTCGAAGTTGAAGTTGAGCTCGATCTGACCGGGCGCGTCCTCGTGGTCGCCCTGGATCATGTCGAGGCCGAGCGCCTGCCCGTACTCGATCACCTTGTGGATGATCGGCTGCAGCTCGGAGAACTGGTCGATGTGGTAGCAGTAGGGCTTGGTCACGCCGTCGACATCCGGCGTGCCGTCCTCCTTCGTCTTGAGCCACATCATCTCCGGCTCGGCACCGGCGCGCAGATGGAGGCCGTGTGCCTCCTCGAACGCCGCCTGGATCCGCTTCAGGTTCCCCCGGCAGTCCGACGTCAGGAAGGCGCCCGGGTTCTCCCGCTCCTCGCGGTTGCGGAAGCACGTGCACCAGACGCGTGCCACCCTCGAGTCCCAGGGGAGCACCTCGAAGGTCTCCGGCTCGGGGATGCCAACCAGCTCGGCGGCCTCGGGGCCGTAGCCGATGTAGTTGCCGTGCCGGTCGGTGAAGAGGTTGGCGGTGGCGCCGTAGACGAGCTGGAAGCCCTTCTCCGCCATCGACTCCCAGTGCGCGGCGGGAACGCCCTTGCCCATGATGCGGCCGGTCACGGAGGCGAACTGGTAGTAGATGTACGTGACACCCTCGTGGTCGATGCGGCGGCGGACGTCCTTGACGAGCTCGTCACGCCCCGGTGAGGAGACGAAGTTCTCGAGGTCAGTCGGCACGTGACCCTCCTTTGCCCACGCCGGTCCCGCCGGCGGTGACGATCGCTACGACACAGGTGTTGCCCGTACGGCAACGGGTTTCGCCCATCCGGCCCAGCCTATCGCGCGACCAGAGCCGGCGTGTCAAGTGCGTGTGGCGAGCGCTCAGAAGGCGAGCAGCTGCCGAACGGCGTCCGTCACGCGCGCGACGGACGGCATGTAGGCGTCCTCGAGCTGCCAGTACGGGTAGGGCACGTCGTACCCCGTCACCCGCAGCACCGGCCCCTGCAGATCGAGGATCGCGCGCTCCGCGAGTAGCGCCGCCACCTCGCTCGCGATGCCGCACGTGCGCGGCGCCTCCTGCACCACGACCACCCGGCCGGTGGCGGTCGCGGCGGCCAGGATCGCCTGCTCGTCGAGCGGCTTCAGCGTGCGGAGGTCGAGCACGCCCACCGACGCCTCGCCGGCGAGGGCGGCGGCGGCTCGCTCGCAGAGCGGCACCATCGCTCCCCAGGCGACCAGCGTCGCGTCGCCGCCCTCGCGGGCGACGCGGGCACGGCCGAGCGGGACGACGTGCTCCCCTTCGGGAACGGGGCCGCGTGCGGTGCGGTACACGAGCTTCGGCTCGAGGACGACGACGGGGTCGGGGTCGCGGATCGCCGCCGCGAGCAACCCCTTGGCGTCGGCGGGCGTGGATGGGACGGCGACCTTGATCCCGGGCGCGTGCGCGTAGTAGGTCTCCGGCGAGTCGTCGTGGAGCTCAGGCGCGCGGACGCCGCCGCCGTACGGCATGCGGATCGTGATCGGGAACTCCATCGCCCCGCGCGTGCGCCAGCGGTAGCGGCCGACGTGGGTGATCAGCTGGTCGAGGCTCGGGTAGGAGAACGCGTCGTACTGCATCTCGCAGACCGGCCGCCAGCCCTCCATGCAGAGGCCGACCGCGGTACCCAGGATCCCGGCTTCCGAGAGCGGCGTGTCGATGCACCGGTCGGGCCCGAAGCGCTCGAGCAGGCCGGCGGTCGCCCGGAACACGCCGCCGGCTCGGCCGACGTCCTCACCCATCACGAGCACCGACGGGTCGCGCGCGAGCTCTGCGTGGAGCGCGTCGTTGACCGCCTGCACGAGCAGCAGCTCGCGTACCTGCTCCGCCGTCACGCTCATGTGCCCCCCCGGATGCGGCGAAGCTCGGCGAGGTCGCGCGCCAGCGCCTGCGGCGGCACGCCGTACGCGTGGTCGAAGACGAGTGACACGTCGCCCGGTGGCTCGGCCTCGGCGGCGGCGATCGCCTCGCGCATCGCCGCCAGCGCCTCCGCGCGAACCGACTCGGCGACCTCGTCGGTGAGCAGCCCGGCCCGGCGCAGGTACCCCTCGAAGCGGCCGAGGCACTCGTGGCGGCGCGCTTCCTCTACGCGCTCGGGGTCGATGTACGCCTCGGGGTGATCGGCGGTGCCGTGCGGGGCGGCGCGGTACGTCAGCGCCTCGACGAAGGTCGGTCCCTGCCCGGCGCGCGCGCGGGAGACCGCGTTCCGCACCGCCTCGAAGACGGCGAGCACGTCGGTGCCGTCGACGCGGACGGCCGGCATCCCGTAGCCGACGGCCTTGTCCGCGAGCGTCGCCGCCGCCGTCTGAGCAGTGACCGGAGTGGAGATCGCCCACTGGTTGTTGTTGCAGAGCAACACGAGGGGCGCGCGCATCACCGCCGCGAAGTTCGCGCCCTCGTGGAACGCGCCCTCCGAGGTGGCGCCGTCGCCGAAGAAGACGAGCGCGACGGTGTCCTCTCCGCGCAGCCGTGCACCCCAGGCGGCACCCGCTGCGTGCGGCACGTGCGTCGCGATCGGCACGCAGATCGAGGCGACCCGCGACGCGCGTGGGTCCCACCAGCCGGACGGGTGGCCGCGCCACCACTGCAGCACGGTGGCCGCGGGGATCCCCCGGAGCAGGCCGATCGCCGACTCGCGGTAGCTCGGGAAGATCCAGTCCCGCTCGGCCAACGCGCGCTCGGCGCCGACCTGGATCGCCTCGTGGCCCCAGAACATCGCGTACGTGCCGACGCGGCCCTGGCGGTGGTACACGACCGAGCGCTCGTCGTACGTGCGCATGAGGACGAGCGAGCGGTGGAGGGCGAGCAGGGCGTCGTCGCCGAGCCCCGTCACCGAGCGGTCTCCGGCGCCGTCTGCGTCGCCGATCACGCGGAGCAGCGGCAGCTCGCTGGAGGGGGGAACACTCACCGGTCTCTGAAGTGAAACAGCGTTTCCCTTTTGCTGTCAAGCGCGAACGGTGCCAGACTTCCGCCAT
>JAOUEK010000162.1 GCA_029858755.1 Thermoleophilia bacterium | reverse complement strand
AAGCCGCGCTGCTGGTAGATGCCCGTGTCGGCGTCGAAGACCTTCTCGAGCGCCGCCAGTACCTCGCTCTCGTTGCTCATGGCGTGTCTCCTTCCCTCTCGTGGTCGTGTGCCCGGCCGTCAACCGGCTGGGCGGCGCGCGCGGCGCGCAGCCGAGCCGTCGCCGCTTCGTCGAGTATCGGTCCCGCCGGTTCGATCGAGACGCCGCATCCCACCCCGCCGCTCCCGGCGGCGCCGGCCTCGACACCGGCGGCGTTCAACTGGCGCACGCGCTCGCGCACCTCGTCCTCGTCGAGCGGCACGAGCACCTCACCGTCGGGCACGACGACCCGCTCCTTCACTCACGTCGCACCGCATCCCGTGGGACGGCGGAGGCGGCAGCGACGCCCATCAGGTGCAGCGCAGTCGCCGTCTCGTCGCGCAGGAGCTCGAGCACCGTGCGGGCGCCCTCCTCCCCCCCGGCAGCCAGGCCCCACAGCGGCAGGCGGCCGGCGAGCACCGCCCGAGCGCCGAGCGCGAGCGCGACGGCGACGTCCACACCGCGCCGGATGCCGGAGTCGACGAGCACGTCGAGCCGGTCGCCGACCGCGTCCACGATCCCCGGCAGCGCCTCCGCGGTAGGCACCACGCCGTCGAGCTGCCGTCCCCCGTGGTTCGACACCACGATCCCGCGCGCCCCGTGCTCGGCGACCCGGAGGGCGTCTTCGGGCTCGAGGACGCCCTTCACCACCACCGGCACGGGGAGGGTCGTGCTCAGCCGCTCGAGGTAGGCGAGGTCGACCGTCGGGTCGATCACCTCCAGGTCGTCTCCACCGAGCCCCCGCTCGCGCGCCAGTCGCATGGCGGGCAGCTCGTCGGCGGGGAGATGCCACGAGTGGCGACGCTCCCGGTCGCGCGACCCGAGCACGGGCAGGTCCACGGTGAGCACGACCGCGGCGAAGCCCGCATCGAGGGCCCGCGCGATCAGCTCGTCGGTGATCCCTCGGTCTCGGAACACGTAGACCTGCCACAGCCTCGGCAGGTCGGGCGCGGCCTCGGCGATCTCGAAGGGTGCAGCGTGCGAGAACGTGGACAGGCAGAGCCCTGCTCCCGCTGCGGCGCACGCCCGCGCCATCGACACCTCGCCGCCGGGGTCGGCCTTGCGCTGGTAGGCGGCGGGCGCGACGAGCAGCGGCGTGGCCAGGTCGAGCCCCACGACCGTGGTTCTCAGGTCGACACGCTCGATCCCGGCGAGCACACGCTGGCGCGGTCGGTACCGCGTCCATGCCTCCTCGTTCTCGCGAAGCGTCCGCTCGCGGCCGGCACCTCCTGCGAAGTAGTCGTGCCACGCGGGCTCGATCCGCTCCGCTGCTCGCTGCTCGACGTCGGAGAGCGTCAGCGGCGCGGCCATCACCGTACGCTACTGGCTCGGCCGAGGGCACTCCGGCGCCACCCGTACACTCGTTCGCGTGCGCGACCTCACGGCCCCACTCCGGGAGCTCTTCGGCTTCTCCGCGTTCCGCCCGGGGCAGGAGCCCGTGGTGCGAGCCGCCCTGGACGGGCGCGACACGCTGGCGCTGATGCCCACCGGCGCGGGCAAGTCGCTCACCTACCAGCTCGCCGCCATGCTCCGGCCCGAGCCGACGCTCGTCCTCTCCCCGCTGATCGCGCTGATGAAGGACCAGGTCGACGCGTTGCCCGGCCGCGTCGCGAGCGCGGCCACGTTCGTGAACTCGTCGCTGTCGTCGGGCGAGGCTGCGGAGCGGCTGGCGGGCATGGCCGCCGGGCGCACGAAGATCCTCTACGCAGCGCCGGAGCGGCTGCGGCAGGAGGGCTTCGTCCGCCTGCTGCGCGACGTCGGCGTCGGCCTGGTGGTCGTCGACGAGGTGCACTGCGTGAGCATGTGGGGGCACGACTTCCGTCCCGACTACCTGTTCATCCGGCGCGCGCTGGAGGAGCTGGGCGATCCGGCGATCCTCGGCATGACCGCCACCGCCACTCCGGCGACGGCCGAGTCGATCGCGGCCGCCCTCGGCCGCGAGCCGGAGGTCGTGCGCACCAGCGTCGTCCGCCCCAACCTCCGCTACGACGTGGAGCAGGCAGCGAACGGCGAGCAGCGGCTCCGCGTCCTGCTCGACCGGCTGCAGCGGGTCGACGGCGCCTCGGCGATCGTCTACGCCCGCTCACGCCGCTCCACCGAGAGTGTCGCGCGCGTCCTCTCCGGCCACGGCGTGCGGGCGGAGGCCTACCACGCGGGGCTCGAGCCCGGAGAGCGAACGCGCGTCCAGGACGCCTTCGTCTCGGGACGCCTGCCGGTCGTCGTCGCCACGACCGCCTTCGGCATGGGCATCGACAAGCCCGACGTCAGGCTGGTCGCGCTCGTCAACCACCCCGACTCGCTCGAGAGCTACGTGCAGATGGTGGGGCGTGCCGGGCGCGACGGAGCGCCGAGCGACACGCTGCTGCTCACCGGATCGGCGGACGCAGCCGCCCTGCGCCGCTTCGCGGTACGGGACGTGCCGCCGGCGAGCGCGTTGCGCGGGGTCTACCGTGCGCTCCGGGCCGTGGACGGCGTGATCGACCCCGAGGCGCTGGCGCCGGCGGCGCCCGACCGCGATGCGCGCGTGCTCGTCGGCATGCTCGAGCAGGCCGGCCTCGTGCGCCGCGGCTACGACGAGGGGCGGCGCATGCGCGTCGACCTCCTCCCGGCGCAGAGCGACTCCGCCGAGTCCGTCGAGGAGCTCCTCCGCCGTGCTCACGTGGTGGCCGCCGCGCGCGCGGAGCGGATCATCGGCTTCGCCGCGAGCTCCCGCTGCCGCCACGCCCAGGTCGCCGAGCACTTCGGCGAGGAGCTGGAAGGGCCGTGCGACGCCTGTGACGTCTGCTCACCCCCCGCGCGCACGCGTCAGACCGGAGAGGTGGCGGCGGCGATGCCTCCCGACGTCGGAGCCGCGATCGTCACGGCGGTCGACCGGCTCACCTGGCCGCTCGGCCGCCGCAGCCTGGTGGCCATGCTCCGGGGATCGGTGTCGGCGCCGCCGAGTGCGCGCCGCTCGCCGGCCTTCGGCTCGCTGGCCGCGGCGTCGGACGCCGAGGTGGCCCGGTGGGTACGGGCGCTCGAGTCCGCTGGCTGCCTCATCGAGACCGAGACGGACGACGGGTTCCGGGTGCTCCGCGCCGTCGCGGGGGTACCGGCTCCCCGGCTCGGCCGACCCGTCTCGCGAGGCGACGCCGACCCGGGCATGCTCGAGCGGCTGAAGGCCTGGCGGAGCGAGCGCTCTCGCGCGGACGGCGTGCCCGCGTACGTCGTGCTCCACGATGCCTCGCTGCGCGAGCTCGCAGCGGCCCGGCCCGGCTCGCGCGCCGAGCTCGCAGGCGTGAAGGGGCTGGGCCCGGTGAAGGTGGAGCGCTACGGCGACGACCTCCTCGCCCTCGTCGCGGGGCAGCCGCCCGCACGGTCGTAACGCCGAATTCACGCCGCTCAGGGCTACAATCGAGCGGTTTGCGGCTCCGAAGACGTAGTCAGGCCCGCCCCAGGCCGCGCCGGATCAGGAAGCTGCGCCTGCTGGCACTGCTGACGGTGCTCGTGCTGCTGGCCGGCGCCGCCTTCTCGTTCGGTCTCGTGACGGCGATCGCCTCCGAGATCCCGAAGCTCGACCCCGCAAACCGCCGGGCCCAGGTGGACAGCGTGATCTATGCGTCGAATGGCCGGTCGGTGCTGGCCGTGCTGCGGGGCGACGAGAGCCGCGTCCTCGTGGGCACCGAGGAGGTCGCGCCGATCATGCGTCAGGCGATCGTGGCCGTCGAGGATCGGCGCTTCTACGAGCACAGCGGCGTCGACCTGCGCGGCATCGTGCGCGCGCTGTGGCAGGACATCCGGAGCCAGAGCGTGGTCGAGGGCGGCTCCACGATCACCCAGCAGTTCGTCAAGAACGCCTACATCCGCAACGAGCAGTCGCTCGGCCGCAAGGTGCGCGAGGCGGCGCTCGCGTGGCAGCTCGAGCAGCGCTGGTCGAAGGAGCGGATCCTGACCGCGTACCTCAACACGATCTACTTCGGAAACGGGGCGTACGGCATCCAGCAGGCTGCGCGTACGTACTTCGGCAAGGGGGCGAAGGGGCTGACGCTGGCCGAGTCGGCGCTGCTCGCGGGCATCCCCGCCGATCCTTCGCTGTTCGACCCCGTGCAGCATCCGGCGGGCGCGAAGGCACGCCGCCGCTTCGTGCTCGACAAGCTGCTCGAGCAGGGGAAGATCGACGAGGAGCAGGCGCGTCAGGCCGATCGCGTTCCCCTGCCTCGGCCCGAGGACGTGCGGCTCCCCGGCACACGAGGCCCGGCGCCGTACTTCGTCAACTACGTGTCCGACCAGCTGGTCGCCCGCCTCGGCGCCGAGCGGGTGTTCGGGGGCGGGCTCGCCGTGACCACGACCATCGACCTCCGTCTTCAGGAGGTGGCCCGGAAGGCGATCACTGGTGTCCTCCACGATCCCGACGGGCCGACCGCGGCGCTCGTCGCGATCGATCCGCGCAACGGCGCCGTGCGCGCCATGTTCGGCGGCACGAACTACCGGAAGAGCCAGTTCAACCTGGCGACGCAGGCGGAGCGTCAACCCGGGTCGTCGTTCAAGCCGATCGTGCTCGCGACCGCGCTCCGCCGTGGCGTTTCGCCCGTGTCCACCTTCGACTCGAAGCCGGTCGAGATCGACGCCGGCGACCGCGTCTGGAAGGTGACGAACTACGAGGGCTCGTACCTGGGGCGCGTCAGCCTGGCACGGGCGATGGTTTCGTCGGACAACTCGGTCTACGCGCAGCTCACGAAGCTCGTGGGGCCGCGGGCGATCGTCGAGACGGCGCATCTCCTCGGCATCCGCAGCGAGCTGCCGGCGTACTTCTCGATCGGGCTGGGAGCGGTCGCCGTGAACCCGCTGGACATGGCTCGGGCGTACGCGACGATCGCGAACGGCGGCGTCCGGGTCGACGGCTCGCTGACCGGCGACCGCCCGCGCGTGATCGACGTCGTCACCAGCCGGGAGTCGGGTCGTACCCGGGCCAACGTCCCCAAGCCGGAACAGGTGCTGGAGCCGGGGTACGCCGAGCTCCTGACCTCGATCCTCCAGGGCGTCGTGCAGTCGGGGACGGGGACACGCGCGGCGCTCGACGACCGGCCAGCGGCAGGCAAGACGGGGACGACCGACGACTACGGCGACGCCTGGTTCGTCGGCTACACGCCGCAGCTCGTGACGGCCGTCTGGGTCGGCTACCCGAACGAGCTCCGGCCGATGCAAACCGAGTTCGAAGGCCGTCCCGTCACCGGAGGGACGCTGCCCGCCGAGATCTGGAAGCGCTTCATGACGGGCGCTCTGCGCGTCGACCGCGACGACCCCGTCGACTTCACGCCGCCCCCGTACCTCCCGGCCCGTGAGGCGCGGATCGTCGACCGCGGAGGCTGGAAGCTGGACAACGGCCTCTGCCCCGGCACACGGCTCGTGGCGTTCTTCGACGGGCGAGTCCCGGGAGAGGAGGCGCGCTGCTACGCGAAC
>JAOUEK010000161.1 GCA_029858755.1 Thermoleophilia bacterium | reverse complement strand
GGTCGTCGTTGAAGAGCACGAAGAGGACGACGTAGACGACGAGCGCGCCCAGGGCGACGAGCCCCCACGGGACGTTTCCGTCCTTCGCGGAGGGCGCGGAGGCGGGCCTCGCCGGAGCGGGTGACGGCTGCGCAGAGCCCGTGCCCGGCTGCTGCTCGGTCATGCGCGGGAGTGTAGAGAAGGCGACGACCACACGCCGTTTCGTGGCCGCCGGCCGTCGCGAAACGGCATCAGTGCGCTCCGGCCTGAACGCGCGCCCCGACGAGCGGGATAGCGCGGACGACCAGCTGTGGCTGCTTGGGCGGCGTGAGCGCCCCGCTCGCGGCCCGGAACGTCGGGCACGGCCGATCGCCCGGGAGGGCGCACAGTCCTTCGCGACGGAAGTAGCAATCATTACAGCTTGCTTTGGTGGTCTTGCTCAAGGTCTCGGATGCTCTTCTCTGGACGTCCTGCTGACCGGGGCATTCTCCGCCCGTCCCGTTGCCGCCGCAAGGGGGGCGGCAACGGGAAGGGCGCAATTTGCGGGGGTTGTCCCGAAAGACGAAAGTCCTGGAAAACGGCTATTTTCGCCGGAGCGTTGCCAGCTTTCGCAACGCCTGTTGAAAGGTTTCCACCGCGATCACGCGAAGGTTCCCTGCATATCGGCGCGCCTCGGCCGCGTTATCCCCAGCCGGCACCAGCATCACGTCGGCGCCCGCGGCCTTCGCGCCGAACACCTTCTGCTTCACCCCGCCGATCGAGCCCACCGTGCCGTCGAGCTCGATCTCTCCGGTGGCCACCACGGTGTGCCCGCGGTCGATGTCGGTGCCGAGCGACTGGAGGATGTCGAGCGCGAAGGGCAGGCCGGCGGATGGGCCGCCGACGTCACCGAGGTCGATCTTCACGTCGAGCGGCAGGTCGATCTCGGCGGCCTGCGCGATGCGGATCCCGATCATCGGCCGGCCCGGATCGGACGGGCTGTCGATCGTGGGCACCGTCAGATCGAGCGCCTTCCCCTCTCGTCGGACGCGTAGCGCGACCGACTGCCCCGGATCGACGGCCGCCACGGCCTCACGCAGGTCGACAGGCGTCCGGACGGGCTTGCCGCCGGCCTCCACGATCACGTCCCCGGATCGGAGGACGCGCACCGCCGGCACGTCGGCGGCGACCGCCTCGACGATCGTGCCGCGTGGCTCGGCGGTGACGTCGTACCCCGCCTGCTCCAGGGCGACGGCCGCCGCGACCTCCTCGGACCGGGCCATCGCGTCGAGCGACGCCCGCCGCTCGATGCTCCGTGTCGAGCCCGGCGGCACGAGCTCCGCCTCGGGGACGATGCTCGCGCCGTTCGGCCGGACGAACGCCAGCAAGCGCTCGAACCAGTTCGCCGGGCGCACCGTGACGTCGACGTAGTAGATGCCGCCCTCGTCGTCCTGCGGCTTCTCCCCCTCGACCTGCACGAGGCCCTGGAGCGGCTTGGCGGTGTTCGGCACGAACAGGTAGTAGCCCGTCGGCACGAAGACGAGCGCGGCCACCGCGAGGGCCGCGGCCGCGGCGGCGAAGCCGAGGAGTCGACGCACGGTCATGACGCGCCCGTCAGACGAGACCGCGGGTGAGGCCCCCGTCGACGGGCACGACGGCGCCGGTCACGTACGTGGCCGCGTCCGAGGCGAGGAAGCAGGCGACGGACGCGATCTCTTCGGGCGTGCCGATGCGCCCGAGCGCGATAGCCGCGAGCCCGGCGGCGCCGAGGCCGTCGGGGTAGACCTCGCGGAAGCGGGCGGTGTCGATGCGGCCGGGTGCGATCACGTTCACGGTGACGCCGTCGGGGCCCAGCTCGCGCGCCAGTGTCTTCAGCCAGCCGACGACGCCCGGCCGGATGGCGTTCGACAGGGCCAGGTTCGGGAGCGGCTCGCGGACGCTCGAGGACTCGACGGCCAGGATGCGACCGCGGCCGCTGCTTCGCAGGTGCTCGAGGCACAGCTCGACGAGCCGCACGTGTGGCACGAGCAGCAGCCCCACCGCGGCCTCGACCGCCTCTGCCGTGAGACCGACGGCCGGGCCCGGCGGCGGTCCGCCGCCGTTGAGCACCAGCACGTCGATGCCGCCGTATGCGTCCACCGTCCGCCGCACGAGGGCTTCGAGATCGGAGGCGTCCGTGAGGTCTCCCGGCACCGCGAGCCCGCCGATCCTCCTTGCCTCGTGCTCCAGCTGCTCGTCACGGCGGGCGAACATGGCGACGTTCGCCCCTTCGGCGGCCAGGGCCCCGCTGATCGCGAGGCCGATGCCCGACGACGCGCCGCAGACGACGGCAACCCGACCGTGGAGCCCGGTGTCCATGCGCGAAGCGTAATCGCGCGCGGGTTCAGCGCTCGCAAAGGACGAGGGCGCCCGACCGTGTCAGGCACCGGTCGCCGTTCTCCGCCGGGTGCAGGGAAGACCCGTGCCGGGTTCACGGCGGTCGTCCCCCGGGCCTCGTGATCGCGCTACGCGCGTTGATCCATCGGCACGAAGTCGCGAACGTCGGGCCCGACGTAGGTCTGCCGGGGACGGGCGATCTTCGTCGCGGGGTCGACGAGCATCTCCTCCCACTGCGCGATCCAGCCCGGGAGGCGCCCGAGCGCGAAGAGCACCGTGAAGTAGTCGGTGGGATAGCCCATCGCCTGGTAGATCAGCCCGGAGTAGAAGTCGACGTTCGGGTACAGCTTGCGCGAGACGAAGTACTCGTCCTCGAGCGCGATCCGCTCGAGCTCGAGCGCGATCTCCAGCTTCGGGTTCAGCCCCGTCTGCTCGAAGACCTGGTCGGCGACCTGCTTGATCAGCTTCGCCCGCGGGTCGTAGCTCTTGTAGACACGGTGCCCGAAGCCCATCAGGCGCCCGCCGCCGCCCTTGACGTGCTCGATGAACTCCGGCACGTGCGCGACGTCCCCGATCTCGTCCAGCATTCGCAGCACCGCCTCGTTCGCGCCGCCGTGGAGCGGCCCGTAGAGGGCGGCGATGCCGGCGGACACCGCCGAGAAGGGGTCGACGTTCGAGGAGCCGACGCTGCGCACCGCGCTCGTCGAGCAGTTCTGCTCGTGGTCGGCGTGCAGGATCAGCAGGATCTCCAGCGAGCGCTGCAGCACCGGGTTCGGCTCGTGCCTGCCGCCGATCTCGAAGGTCATGTTGACGAAGTTGCCGATGTAGTCGAGGTCGTTCCGCGGGTACACGAACGGCAGGCCGCGTGAGTGCCGGAAGACCCAGGCAGCGATCGTGGGCAGCTTCGCCATCAGCCGCACGCGCTGCAGGTAGCGACTCTCCCGGTCACCGATCTGCTTCGCGTCGGGGTAGAAGGTGGAAAGCGCCCCGACCGCGCCGAGCAGCATCCCCATCGGGTGGGCGTCGTAGCGGAAGCCATCGAGGAACTTCGCGAAGTTCGTGTGCACGTAGGTGTGCGTGCGCACGTCAGCCTCCCAGGTGGCGAGCTGCGATGCCGTCGGGAGCTCACCCTCCAGCAGGAGGTACGCGGTCTCCAGGAACGAGGCGTGCTCGGCCACCTGCTCGATCGGATATCCGCGGTAGCGAAGGATCCCTGCGTCGCCGTCGATGTACGTGATCGCGCTCCGGCAGGACGCCGTGTTCAGGTAGGCCGGGTCGTACGACATCAGCCCGCCGTCGCCCTCGACCGCCGTGATGCCGGCGAGGTCGGTGGCGCGGATCGTCCCGTCCACGATCTCGAGCGTGTACTCACGCCCCGTGCGGTTGTCGACGACGGTCAGCGTGTCCGAGCTCATCGCGCCTCCTCTTCCCGAGCCGGCGGCGACGGCCACCGGCCGTTGACTCCAGCCGACTCTACTCCGGTGCGTGGGTCGGCCGCCCCGGGTACCGCGACGGCCGCCTCCCGCCTGCTACTTCTTCTTGAGGACGCCGACCACCTCGCGCACGGCGGCGGCCGACTCCCGAAGCATCCTGCGCTCCTCCGCGTCGAGCTTGAGCGTGACGATCTCCTCCACGCCGGCGGCGCCGAGCTTCACCGGGACGCCCATGTACAGGCCCTTGATCCCGTACTCGCCCTCGAGCAGCGCCGTGCACGGGAGCACCCGCTTCTGGTCGAGGCAGATCGACTCCACCATCTGCGCCGCCGCCTCGCCCGGCGCGTACCAGGCCGAGGTACCCAGGAGGTTGACGATCTCCCCGCCGCCCTTGCGCGTCCGCTCCACCATCCGCGCGATCGCACGCTTGGTGGTCAGCTGCGCCAGCGGCACGCCGCCGACGGTCGTCGCCGAAACGATCGGCACCATCTGGTCGCCGTGACCGCCGAGCACGAGCGCCTGCACGTCGCGCACGGACATGCCGGTCTCCCACGCGATGAACGCGGCGAAGCGCGCGGTGTCGAGGATCCCGGCCATCCCCACGACTCGCTCCTTGGGGAAGCGGGAGACGGCCTTCGCGACGTGGCACATCGCGTCCAGCGGGTTGGAGACGACCACGAGCACCGCCCGCGGCGAGCGCTTGACGATCTCCTTCGTCACCGAGCCGACGATCGCCTCGTTGGTCGTGACGAGGTCGTCACGGCTCATGCCGGGCGAGCGTGGCTTCCCGGCGGTGATCACGACGACGTCCGACCCGGCGGTCTCCTCGTAGCCGTTCGCGCCGACGACGTTCGGCTCGAAGCCGAGGATCGAGCCGGCCTGGTTCATGTCGAGCGCCTTCCCCTGCGGGAAGTTGGGGATGATGTCGACGAGCACGACGTCCGCGTAGTCCGCTCGTGCGAGCGAGAACGCGCACGTCGCGCCGACGTTCCCCGCCCCGACGACGGTGACCTTCTTCCTGCCGTTCATGACCGTTCCTTTCGTCTCGCGCGCGCCGGTCACCCGGCGGCGAGCTTCGCGATGATCGCGTCCGCGTACTCGGCCGTCCCGACCGCGCTCGGGTCGTCACGAGACGGCTTCAAGTCGTACGTGACGTCCGTGCCCTCGGCGATCACCGCTGCGACGGCGGCCTCGACCCGCGTCGCCGCGTCGCGCTCGCCGATGTGGTCGAGCATGAGCTTGCCGGACAGGATCATCGCGGTCGGATTGACCCTGTTCAGGCCCTTGTACTTCGGTGCCGAGCCGTGCGTCGCCTCGAACACGGCCGCCTCGGTGCCGATGTTCGCGCCTGGAGCGACCCCGAGCCCGCCGACGAGACCGGCGGTGAGGTCGCTGATGATGTCCCCGTACAGGTTCGGGAGCACGAGGACGTCGAACTCCTCGGGACGCTGCACGAGCCCCATGCACAGCGCGTCGACGAGGTTCTCCCACGGCTCCACCTCCGGGTAGTCCTTCGCGACCTCGCGGAACACGGAGAGGAAGAGCCCGTCGGTGAACTTCATGATGTTGGCCTTGGTGATGCACGAGACGCGCTTGCGCCCGTGCTCCCGGGCGTACTCGAAGGCGAAGCGGATGATGCGCTCCGAGGCCTCGGGGCTGATCGGCTTCACCGAGATGCCCGAGGTGGGACGGATCTGCTTCGCCTGCAGCCCGTTCAGCATCGAGATCACGCTCGCCGCCTCCGGTGAGCCGGAGGGGTACTCGATGCCG
>JAOUEK010000159.1 GCA_029858755.1 Thermoleophilia bacterium | reverse complement strand
ACGAATCGACGGTGTCCGCGACTTCCTCGCCTCCCGCGGCATCGAGCTTCCAGAGGGCTCCGCGGAGGACCCACCCGAGCGCGAGACGGTCAACGGGCTGGGAAACCGCAAGAACACGCTCGTGCGGGAGGCGATCGAGCGCGGCGAGGTCCAGGTGTTCCCGAGCTCGGTCGACTTCGTGCGGCGCCTCCGCGAGCGGGGGATGAAGACGGCCGTCGTCTCGTCGAGCAAGAACTGCCAGGCGATCCTGCGGGCCGGCGGGATCGAGAACCTGTTCGACACGCGCATCGACGGAGCCGTCGCGGCGGAGCTCGGGCTGCCCGGCAAACCTGCTCCCGACACGTTCCTCGCCGCCGCCGAGAGGCTCGGCGTCCCGCGCGAGCGCTCGGTCGTCGTGGAGGATGCGGCCGCCGGTGTGCAGGCCGGCCGTGCCGGGCCATTCGGCCTCGTCGTCGGCGTGGCGCGCACGGGCAACGACGCCGAGCTCCTCGACGAGGGTGCCGATCTCGTCGTCCACGACCTCGGGGACCTGCTCGGCTGAGGCCGGGCCGCGTCGATGCGTCACCGCAGGAGGATCGACAGGCCGGAGCGGATCTACCCGATCGACGACTGGGCGATCGTGGAGCGTGAGTTCCGACCCGAGTCGCTCGGCCTGACGGAGGCGCTGTTCGCCGTCTCGAACGGGTACATCGGCCTGCGGGCGTGCCCCGAGGAGGGTCGCCCGACAGTCGAGAACGCCACCTTCGTCAACGGCCTGTACGAGACCTGGCAGATCATCCACGGCGAGACCGCCTACGGGTTCGCGAAGACGGGGCAGACGATCGTCAACGCGACGGACTCGAAGATCGTGAAGCTCTTCGTCGACGACGAGTTCTTCAACCTCCAGCGGGCCGAGCTCCTGTCGTTCGAGCGGAAGTTGAACATGCGCGCGGGGACGCTCGACCGCGTGGCCGTCTGGGAGACGCCAGGGGGGAAGCACGTGCGGATCGCCTCCCGGCGGCTCGTCTCGTTCGAGCAGCGGCACCTCTGCGCGATCTCGTACGAGGTGACGCTCCTGAACGGTGCGGCGCCCGTGGTGATCTCGTCGGAGCTCCTGGCGCCGGGAGAGACGGCGACGCAGGACGTCGAGGTCGAGGATCCGCGCCGCGGAACCGTGCTTCCGGGCCGGGTGCTCGAGCCGACGCTGCACGGGGCAGCAGGGCTGCAGGCGGTTCTCTGCCACCGGACGCGGCGCAGCGACATCCGCCTGTCCTGCGGTATCGATCACCTCGTCGAGACCGACTGCGCCTACGAGGCGCAGGCCAAGTCCAGCGAGAACTTCGGACAGGTCGTCGTCCAGGTCGACGCCGAGGCCGGCAAGCCCATACGCCTCACGAAGTTCATGGCCTACCACCATTCGTTCTCGGCCTCACCCGAGCAGCTGGCGTCGCGGGCGACGTGGACGCTCGACCGGGCGAAGCTCCACGGCTTCGCCGCGCTCCTCGCGAGCCAGGAGCGGTTCGTGGCGGACTTCTGGCACCGGAGCGACATCGAAGTGCAGGTGTCGCCCGAGCGGCGAAGCGACCAAGGCTGGATCCAGCAGGCGATCAGGTTCAACCTCTTCCATCTCCTCCAGGCGTCGGCTCGGACGGACGGCGCCGGCATCCCGGCCAAGGGCCTCACGGGCAGCGCCTACGAGGGCCACTACTTCTGGGACACCGAGGTCTACGTCCTGCCTTTCCTCACGTACACGTCCCCCGACTGGGCCCGCAACCTGCTTCTCCACCGTCACTCCCAGCTCGGCCCCGCGAGGGAGCGGGCGCGACTCCTCAACCAGCGCGGCGCGAAGTACCCGTGGCGCAGCATCAACGGCGAGGAGGCCTCCGCCTACTACGCGGCGGGAACCGCCCAGTACCACATCAACGCCGACATCGCATACGCGCTGCGGCGGTACGTGGTGATGACGGGAGACTCCGAGTTCCTCTATGACAAGGGCGTCGAGATCCTCGTCGAGACGGCGCGCCTCTGGGCCGACCTCGGCTACCACTCCGACCGGCTCGACGGGCGCTTCGTGATCCACGGCGTCACCGGGCCAGACGAGTACACGACGGTGGTGAACAACAACACCTTCACGAACCTGATGGCGCGCGAGAACCTGCGCTACGCAGCCGACGCCGTCGAGCAGCTCCAACGCGAGGATCCGGATCGCTTCACCGCCCTCGTCGACCGCACGGGCCTCGACCCGACGGAGCTGGACGAGTGGCGGAGCGCCGCAGAGCGGATGTTCGTGGCGTTCGACGAGCGCACCGGCATTCACCCTCAGGACGACGACTTCCTCGACAAGGAGATCTGGGACGTCGAGGGGACGCCCGCCGACCTGTACCCCCTGCTCCTCCACTTCCACCCGCTCGTGATCTACCGCCACCAGGTCGTCAAGCAGGCCGACGTCGTGCTCGCGATGTTGCTCCTCCCGGACGACTTCACCCGGAAGCAACGGCGGCACAACTTCGACTACTACGACCCGCTCACGACCGGCGACTCCTCGCTCTCCGCCTCCGTCCAGGCGATCATGGCGCTCGACGTCGGCCGCTACGAGCTCGCTCGCGAGTACGCCCAGGCCGCCGTCGTCATGGACCTCGGTGACGTCCAGGGGAACGCGAGAGACGGCTGCCACATCGCCGCCATGGGCGGAGCGTGGATGGTTGCGGTCTACGGCATCGCCGGCTTCCGGGATCAGGACGGCCGTCTCCGCTTCAAGCCCATCTGCCCGGACGGGTGGCAGCGTGTCAGCTTCCGGCTTCGCGTACGCGACACCGTGCTCCGCGTCGAGATCGAGCCCGACTCGGCTCGCTACACCCTCGAGCAGGGTGAGGAGCTGACGTTGTGGCACCGGGTCGAGGAGATCCGCCTCACCCGGCACGAGGCGGTGGCAGAGCGCGGCCCCTTTGCTCGGCCGGCGCGAAAGGCAACTGGCGCCTGAGGATGGTCGTGACGACGACTCGCGGCGGCCCACGCGCCCGCCGCGCCGTGACGTCATGACCGCGTCGCTCGCGCCCCCCGACGTGCTGCCCCTGCTCCGGGGACGCTTCGGGCGTCCGTACAGGTTCGTCGCCGAGTGCACATCGACCCAGGACCTGGTGCGGGAGGAGGGGCTGCCGGAAGGGGCCGTCGCCGTCGCCGACCATCAGACCGCGGGGCGTGGACGCGCGGGGCGGGCGTGGACGGACGCGCCCGGCCGGGCGCTGCTCGTGTCGGTGCTGCTACGGCCGCCGCGGGCGCCCGAGCTCGCGCAGCTGTCGCTCGTGGCCGGTCATGCGACCGCCGAGGCGATCGCGGAGCTGACGGGGCTCGCCACACACGTGAAGTGGCCGAACGACGTGCTGCTCGACGGCAGCAAGGTGGCGGGGATCCTGCTCGAGTCCGCCGGCGACGCCGTGATCACCGGGATCGGCGTGAACGTCTCCCAGTCGGGCGATGAGCTCCCGCCCGGCACGTCGCCGCCGGCGGGCTCGCTGTTGACGGCGACGGGACGGCACCTCGATCGCGCCGCGCTGGTCGCGGAGCTGCTCGCCCGCCTGGAGCACGCGTACGAGCGGTGGCGCGACGCCGGTCTGGCACCGCTGCTGCCCGCGCTCGAGGAGCGCAACTGGCTTCGCGGGCGGCAGGTGGTCGCCCACGGGGCTCCCGGTGTGGCCGGCGCCATGGCGCCCGACGGTGCGCTCGTGGTCGACCTCGACCGGGGCGGCACACTGCTCGCAGTGAGCGGCGAGGTGACACTCGCCCCCGAGAGCTAGAGGCTTGATGCGAAATTCGTGCGCGGTCGTGGCTGCCACGGAGCGCCCATTTCGCATCAAGCCTCTAGTCGAGAGCGTCCAGCTCGGCCCGCGTGTTGACGTTGACGAGCGAGCGCAGCTCGGGATCGACGGCACGCAGCGTCGGCTCGTCGACCGGAAGCGCGCGGCACCGGGCGACCAGCGCCGTGACGCGGCGCTCCCCGGCTCCGAGCAGCTCGTCGGCGAGCGGGACGAGCGACGGGCGGTAGGCCGCAGCGAGCGGGTGCAGTAGCCCCCCGACGGACGGCACGGCCGCGTCCACGTCGTCGGTGACGGCGCGCAACACGGCGTCGACGACCGCGGGACGGAGGAGCGGCAGGTCGGTGGCGGCAACGAACGCGAGCGCGACTCGGCCCTCGAGCGCGGCGAGCCCGTCGCGGAGCCCCTGCAGCGGCCCTCCTCCGGGCACCGAGTCCCTCACCACCTCGACGCCCTCGGGCAGCGGCGGCAGCTCCTGCCCCGCCGCCCCCACGACCACCACGGGCCCTTGTAACTGATCGTCACATGGGGTGGCGAGCCCGGCGCGCACGGCGCGGACGACGTGGACGAGGAGCGGCTCGCCGTGCCAGGCGAGCGCCGCCTTGTCGATCCCCATCCGCGCGGAGCGCCCCCCGGCGAGCACGATGCCGCCGCAGCCCATGGCGGGCGGCTCAGTCCTCGTGGTGGTGGACGTGCTGGAACCCGAAACGGCCCTTGACGCACAGGTTGCCCCGTGTCACGTCGTGGTCGTCGGGGCTCGTCACCTTCACGATCTGGTTGTCCTGCACGTGCAGCTCCAGGTTGCAGCCGACACCGCAGTACGGGCAGACGGTCTGCGTCACCGCCTGCTCGTCCTCGCGCCACTCGTCCGCCTCGCGCAGCTCGTGCTCCGAGCGGAACATGAGCGCGCCGGTGGGGCACACGGCGATGCAGTTGCCGCAGTAGACGCAGGCCGACTCGGGCAGCTCGGCCACGTACTCGGTGGAGATCCGCGCGTCGAAGCCGCGGCCGGCGACGTGGATGGCGAAGGTGTTCTGATACTGCTCGCCGCAGGCGTCCACGCACTTGTAGCAGAGGATGCACTTCGAGTAGTCGCGGACGTAGAGCTCGTTGTCGACCTTCACCGGCGCGTGCACCGTGGCCGCGGTGTGCCCGTCCGGCTCCTCGTGACACCCGGTGCGCTTGTGATCGCGCGCGGGGTCGGGCGGCGCCGGCGGCCCGAAGCGCTCGGGCGTCGCCTCGTAGCGCTCGAGGTACGCGGGCGCCACGGGGGTCGTCGACAGGTCGACCGAGGAGGCGAGCAGCTCGAGCACGAGCTTGCGGGAGGTGCGGACGCGCTCGGAGTCGGTGCGCACCTTCATCCCCTCCTCCGCCGGACGCGAGCACGCCGGGGCGAGCACGCGTGCCCCCTCCAGCTCGACCACGCAGACGCGGCAGACGTTCGCCGGCTCGAGCGTCTCGCCGTAGCAGAGGGTCGGCGTGTCGATCCCGACACGCCGGCAGGCGTCGAGGATGGTCTGGCCCTCGAAGACGCGGACCGGCTGCCCGTCGACCTCGAGCTCGATCATCCGCCTGGGTGCCAGCAGATCGCTCACAGCGCTGCCCCCCGCAGGGCGACAACCGGCTTTCCCCGCAGGACACGAATCCGCAGAAGCAGATTCGTGCCCGCGACAACCGACTTTCCCCGCAGGGCACGAATCCGCAGAAGCAGATTCGTGCCCGCGACAACCCCTGAAGCAGCCGCTTCGCGGCTGGTGCCTGCCACAGACGCACGCCGGACCG
>JAOUEK010000160.1 GCA_029858755.1 Thermoleophilia bacterium | reverse complement strand
CGAGCACGTCGGGCCCGGCGGCGAGCAACCGCTCGGCCGAGTGGATCCCACCCCAGCCGACGGCCACCGCGAAGAGGCCTGCGGCCCTGGCGGCGCCGATGTCGAAGGGCGAGTCGCCGACGTAGGCCGCCTCCCCGGCGTCGGCGCCGAGCCGCTCGAGGGCGACGCGGAGCGGCGCCGGGTCCGGCTTGTGCCTCGTCGTGTCCTCGGCGCCCACGAGCACGTCCGTCAGCTGCTCGAGCAGGGGGAAGCGCGCGAAGGCGAGGCCGACGGTGGCCCGCCGCTTCGCCGTGACGATCCCCAGGCGTCGCCCGTCCTCGCGCAGGGCCGGCAGCACGGCGAGCACATCGTCGAACGCGGCGAGCGTGTCGTGAAGCCGCTCGTTCTCCTCGCGATACGCCGCGACCAGGTCGTCCACGCGCCCGGGGTCGATCGCCTCCATCATCGCGTCCAGCCCCGGGCCGCCGATGTGCGCACGAACGATCTCGTCCATGGCGGCGTCGGGCTCACGGGCGAGGACGCTCCGCACGGCGTGGCGCGCAGAGGCCATGATCATCGGGCCGGAGTCGATCAGCGTGCCGTCGAGGTCGAAGAGGACGACGCGGTAGCGCACGCCCGCGATCGTAGCCGCGGCCGCACCCGCCTCCGGGGTGAGGGCTTACCCCTACCCCGCCGTTCCCGGTACCACTCAGTAGTGGACGCGCTCCAGCGTGAGGCCCCACGGGGGGGCGGTCGAGCCTGCCGCCGAGCGGGGCGCGCCGCGCAGAAGCGCGGGCATCCTGGCGGGCGCCTCTGGGCCGAGCTCGAGCATGGTGCCGACAAGGGTGCGCACCATGTGCCGCAGGAAGGAGTCGGCGGTGATCGTGAAGTGAACTCGATCGCCGGTGCGCTGCCACGCCGCCTCGAGGACGACGCGGGTGAAGACGGCGTGCTGGGTCACAGCCGGCGTGAAGGCGCGGAAGTCGTGCTCCCCGACGAGCGCGGCTGCGGCGGCCGCGAGCGCAGCGTCGTCGACGCCCCGGGGCCACCAGAGCGCCCGCCGCGCATCGAGCGCCGATCGTGTCCGGCGGTCGAGCACCGCGTAGCGGTAGGAGCGTGACCGTGCCGAGAAGCGCGCATGGAAGCCCTCCGGGGCCTCGACGGCGTCGAGGACGGCGACGTCGTCGGGCAGGGCCGTGTTGAGCGCCTCGGCAGCGCTCTCTGCCGGCGGCCCGCCCGCGGCGACGACGCTCGCCACCTGGCCCGCCGCGTGCACGCCCGCGTCCGTGCGGCCGGCGACGGAGAGGTCGTGCCAGGTCGGGTAGACGGCGCCGAGCGCGTCCCGGAGAACGCCCTCCACCGTGCGCTCTCCCGGCTGGCGCGCCCAACCGCGGAACGCGGTGCCGTCGTACTCGAGGGTGAGGCGGAGGGTCATCGGGCGGGGAGGCGCCGGATGTGTCGCCGAAAGACGCTGAGCCGGCGAACCCGAGGGCCCACCGGCTCAACGGGGAAGAATCTACGTCGGTTGCCGTCCGCGTGCAAGCCCCGGTCTCCGGAAAAAGCCGCTACGAGCGATGTTCTTCGTCTACTCGCCCGGGGGCGGCGTCGGTCGGGGCGACCTGGAGGACGAGGCCCTCGACGGCGAGCACGACGACCTCGCCCCCGCGCTCGACCGGCACGCTGCTCCGCGCCTCCCAGATCTCGCCGAGCACGCGCACCTGGCCCCGCGGGTCGAGCGCGCCGGCGGTCACTCCCACACGGCCCACCAGGTCCTCGGCGCCCACCGCGGGCCGCACGCTCCGGCGACGCCGCCGCGACCACCAGACGAACGCACCGGTCTCCGCCACGTCGACGAGGGCGGCGACGGCGACGAGCACGTAGCTCCACGGAGACGCCAGGAAGAGGACGGCGACGATGACCGCGATGATCGTGATCACGACGACAGCGTAGTGGGGGCGAGCAGCGCCTCGCCGCGGACCTCCTTGGAGGCCGCCGGCGTCAGCGCTTGGCGGGCTCGAGAGCCCGGTGCGCGGAGCGGCGTCAGCGCCCTGGCGGCGGCGGAGCCTGGCTCGGGCCGGTGAGAGCCGGGGCGCGACCCGTGACTTCAGGCGGCGCCGGCGTCCGGCGTGAGGCGGGCGCGGCCGGGCTGCGCCCGGCGGCAGCCCGCCGCCCGGGCGTCAGGCGGACGGGTCGTGGTCGACGAGCTCGAGCAGCGCCATCGGGGCTGCGTCGCCCTGGCGTGGGCCGAGCTTGACGATGCGGGTGTAGCCGCCGGGCCGCTCGGCGAAGCGGGGGGCGACCTCCGAGAAGAGCGTGTGCACGACGTCGTTGGAGCGGAGCTCGGCCATCGCCTGGCGTCGGGCATGCAGGTCGCCGCGGCGCCCGAGCGTGATCAGCTTCTCGGCGTAGGGCCTCACCGCCTTGGCCTTCGCCTCCGTGGTCTCGATGCGGCCGTGCGTGATCAGCGCGCCCGTGAGGTTCGCGTAGAGCGCCCGCCGGTGGCTGGCGTCGCGCCCGAGCTTCTTGCCCGACTTCGCGTGCCGCATCGCTCTACGCGAGCTCCTCGCCCTTGAGCGTGAGGCCGTGCGCGGCCAGCGTCTCCCGGACCTCCTCGATCGACTTGCGACCGAAGTTCGGGATCGCCGCCAGCTCCGACTCGCCCTTGGACGTGAGGTCGCCGATCGTCTCGATGCCGACCCGCTTCAGGCAGTTGTACGAGCGGACGCCCAGCTCGAGCTCCTCGATCGGGAAGTTCTCCATCCCGTGCGAGGGTGCGGCCTCGGCGGTCTCGCCGGGCGCCGCCTCTCCGAAGCCCTCGATCTTGTCGAGGTCGGTGAAGATCGCGAGCTGTCGGATGAGGATTTCTGCCGCCTCGGCGATCGCGTCCTTCGGCGAGATGGAGCCGTCGGTGGACACGTCGAGGATGAGCTTGTCGTAGTCGGTGCGCTGGCCGACGCGGGCGGCGTCGACCTCGTAGGAGACGCGGCGCACCGGGGAGAAGATGGAGTCGATCGGGATCACGCCGATCGTCGTCTCCGGGCCTCGGTTCAGCTCGGCGGGCACATAGCCGCGGCCGCGGCCGATCGTGAGCGTGATCTCCAGCTTCGACTTGTCGGCGAGATGCGCCAGCTCGAGCTCGGGGTTGAGGATCTCGAGGTCGGCGGGCGCCTCGATGTCCGAGGCAGTGACAACGCCGGGGCCCTTGCGGGAGATGTGCACCTCGATCTCGGGGCTCTCGCCGTGGAGGACGCAGACGAGGTTCTTGAGGTTGAGGATGATGTCGGTGACGTCCTCGCGCACGCCGGGGAGCGTCGTGAACTCGTGCGCGACGCCCTCGATCTTGACGGCGGTGACGGCGGCGCCCTCGAGCGACGAGAGCAGCACGCGGCGCAGCGAGTTCCCGAACGTGTAGCCGAAGCCCCTGTCGAGGGGCTCGATCGCGAACGTGCCGCGGTGCTCGTCGGACTCCTCGGTGACGATGCGCGGGACCTGGAACTCCATCAGGCTGGTGCGGGTAGCCAAAGCGATCCTTTCGTGCGTGTGCGGTTCTCGGGGCGCGGCGATCCTCGCCCCTACGAGGTCATTTCGAGTAGAGCTCGACGATCAGTGATTCCTGCACCGGCGTGTCGATCTCCTCGCGGGCGGGCCACTTCAGGACCTTGCCGGTGAGGCCGTCGTGGTCTGCCTGCAGCCACGGTGCGACGGACGCGGTGAGGTCGGTGGCGTCTCGGATGAGGGCCTCCGCGCCGCTGCCCGCCCGGAGCGTGATCACGTCGTCGGGCCGCACGCCGAAGCTCGGGATGTTCACGCGGCGGCCGTTCACCTGGAAGTGGCCGTGCCGCACGAGCTGCCGCGCCTGGGCGCGGGAGCCCGCGAAGCCGAGCCGGTAGACGACGTTGTCGAGCCGCGTCTCGAGCAGGCGGAGCAGGTTCTCGCCGGTGTTGCCGGAGCGCCGTGACGCCCGGTCGTAGGTGGTGCGGAACTGCTTCTCGAGCAGGCCGTAGTAGCGGCGCACCTTCTGCTTCTCGCGGAGCTGCAGCAGGTACTGGCTCTGCTTGATGCGCCCGCGGCCGTGCTCTCCCGGCGGGTACGCACGGCGCTCGATCGCGCACTTCTCGGTCAGGCAGCGCTCGCCCTTGAGGAAGAGCTTGATCCCCTCCCGGCGGCACATGCGGCACTTGGGCCCGATGTCGCGTGCCATCAGACCCTCCGCCGCTTCTTCTGGCGGACGCCGTTGTGGGCCTGAGGTGAGACGTCGCGGACGCCGATGATCTCGAGGCCGGCGGCCTGGAGCGACCGGATCGCCGTCTCGCGACCGGAGCCCGGCCCCTTGACGAAGACCTCGACCTTCTGCAGGCCGTGCTCCATCCCCTTGCGCGCGCAGTTGTCGGCGGTGACCTGCGCGGCGAATGGAGTGGACTTGCGCGAGCCCTTGAACCCGGCCGAGCCCGCCGACTCCCAGACGATCACGTTGCCCTCGGGGTCGGTGAGCGTGACGATCGTGTTGTTGAACGACGTCTTGATGTGCGCCTGGCCGACGGCGATGTTCTTGCGGACGCGGCGACGCGTCCTGCCCCGGGCGGCGGACTTGCGCGGGGGCGCCATTACTTCGCCTTCTTGCCGCGGCCGACGGTCTTCTTCGGGCCCTTGCGCGTGCGCGCGTTGGTCTTCGTGCGCTGGCCGCGCACGGGGAGGCCGCGGCGATGCCGAATGCCGCGGTAGCAGCCGATCTCGCCGAGCCGCTTGATCGCCTGCGCGCGCTCGCGCCGCAGGTCGCCCTCGACCTCGAGCTTCTGGTCGATGTACGTGCGGAGCTTCGTGACCTCTTCGTCGGTCAGGTCCTTCACCTTCTGATCGGGGTCGAGCTCGAGCTCCGCGCAGACGGTGCGCGCGGTCGAGGCGCCGATGCCGAAGATGTAGGTGAGCCCGACCTCGAGTCGCTTCGTGTTCGGGAGGTTGACGCCTGCGATTCGTGCCATCGACGGGGACCTCAGCCCTGACGTTGCTTGTGACGGGGGTTGGAGCAGATGACCATGGTGCGCCCGTGCCGCTTGATCACACGGCAGCGGTCGCACATCGGCTTCACGGAGGGACGAACCTTCATCTGCAGTCCTTACTTGAGTCGAAAGGTGATGCGGCCGCGGGTCAGGTCGTAGGGAGAGAGCTCCACCTTGACCCGGTCGCCCGGGAGGATCCGGATGTAGTGCTTCCGCATCTTGCCCGAGATCTTGGCGAGCACCTCGTGTCCCTCGTCCAGCCGCACCCGGAACATCAGGCTCGGGAGCGCCTCGACGACCTCGCCCTCGACCTCGATCTTCTCTTCCTTGACCGACACCCTTTCCTCGCACACGCCGTGCCTCGTGGCACGGACGTCGTTGGACAGATTTCCACGGCGCAGCCGGCGGGCCGCGCCGCGGACACGTCACTGTAGCAAACCGGCCCGCTCCGTCGCGATCCCGACTCGTGGCGTGAGCACGCGCGGCCCGTCCGCCGTGATCGCCACCGTGTGCTCGAAGTGCGCCGACAGCGCGCCGTCGACGGTTGCGATCGTCCAGCCGTCGTCGTCGAGCAGGACCTCGGGGCCGCCGGCCGTG
>JAOUEK010000158.1 GCA_029858755.1 Thermoleophilia bacterium | reverse complement strand
AGCCCCCGACAACGGCCGCCGCGTCCGCTGCACGCTGCCGGTGACGGCGTTCGGCACGGTCGCCACCGTGACACTGCACATCAGGGCTCGGGCAGCGGCCACCGCAGTCCGCGTCGACGCCCTCGTCCGCTCGGGCACCGACCCGGCCGCGGCCAACGACCGCGGCGCGAGCCGTGTCGCCGTCTCACCGACCGCGAGGGACGCCGCCGAGCTCTCCTTCGTCTTCGAGGCACCCGCCACCGTGAGGGTGCGGCGCCCGTTCGGGGCGGTGCTCCGTGTCCTCAACCGTGGGCCCGCCGAGGCCGCCGTGATCGGTGTCGCGCTCACCACGTCGCCCGGCGCCGCGCGCGTGCAGCTGTCACGGCTGCCGCAGCGGCTCGCGAGCGGCGCCGAGCGGACGGTGACCGCGCAGATCACCCCGCTGCGTCCCGGCAGGCTCACGCTCGACCTCCGGATCGGGCGCACCGGGCGCGCCCGGCTCGCGGTCGTGGTGCAGGGCGCACCCGCGGAGGAATGAGGTCGGGGGCGGAGCCGCAGGTGCCCGCCCCCGACCGGCCATTGTGACGGGTCAGCGCGTCTGGGGGAAGCCGAGGTCGACCGTGCTCGTCGCCGGGTCGGGCCAGCGGCTCGTCACGACCTTGCCGCGCGTGTAGAAGTGCACGCTCTCGGGCCCGTACGCGTGCGAGTCGCCGAACAACGACGCCTTCCACCCGCCGAAGGAGTAGTAGGCGACCGGGACGGGGATCGGCACGTTGATCCCCACCATCCCCGCCTCGACGTCGAACTCGAACTGCCGGGCGGCCCCGCCGTCACGAGTGAAGATCGCCGCTCCGTTCCCGTACGGGTTGTCGTGGATCAGCTGCATCGCCTCGTCGTACGTGTCCACCCGCACCACGGAGAGCACCGGCCCGAAGATCTCGTCCCGGTAGGCGTCCATCTCCGTCGTCACATGGTCGAGCAGCGACACGCCGAGGAAGAAGCCGTCGCCCTCCGGCGCCGTCTTCCGGCCGTCCGCGACCACCGTCGCTCCCTGTGCCGCGCCGCTCTCGATGTAGCCCGCAACCTTGTCGCGGTGCTCGCGGGTGATCAGCGGGCCCATCTCCGAGGCCGGGTCCATCCCGTCGCCGACGACGACCTTGGGCAGCCGCTCCTTGATCGCCTCCACCAGCGGGTCGGCGATGCCGCCCACCGCGACGACCACCGAGACCGCCATGCAGCGCTCCCCGGCCGAGCCGTAGCCGGCGCTCACCGCCGCGTCGGCGGCCATGTCGATGTCGGCGTCCGGCAGCACGACCATGTGGTTCTTCGCCCCGCCGAGCGCCTTCACGCGCTTGCCGTGCCTCGTGCCGGAGTCGTAGACGTAGTGCGCGATCGGCGTCGAGCCGACAAACGAGATCGCGGAGATGCCGCGATGCTCGAGGATCGCGTCGACGGCCACCTTGTCGCCCTGGATCACGTTGAAGACGCCGTCGGGCAGCCCCGCCTCCTTGAGCAGCTCGGCCGTGAGCAGCGAGGCGCTCGGATCCTTCTCGGACGGCTTGAGGAGGAAGCAGTTGCCGCACGCGAGCGCGGGCGCCCACATCCACATGGGCACCATCGCCGGGAAGTTGAAGGGTGTGATCCCGGCGACCACGCCGAGCGGCTGCCGGATCGAGTAGACGTCGATGCCGGTCGACGCCTGCTCCGAGAAGCCCCCCTTGAGCAGCGTCGGGATCCCGCAGGCGTAGTCCACCACCTCGAGCCCGCGCGCGACCTCGCCCTTCGCGTCCGAGAACACCTTCCCGTGCTCGGAGACGAGGATGCGCGCGTAGTCGTCGCGGTGCGCGTCGATCAGGGCGCGGATGCGGAAGAACAGCTCCGCACGCCGCGAGAGCGACCAGGTGCGCCAGTCGCGAAACGCCTCGCGCGCCACGCGCACGGCGCGGTCGACCTCCTCGACGCTCGCGAAGTCCACGGTGCCCTGGCGGCGCCCGGTCGCCGGCTCGAAGACGGGCCCCGAGCGACCCGACTCCCCGGCCACGACCTGGCCGCCGATCCAGTGCCCGATCCTCTTCTCGCCGCCGCGATCGGCGGCGGACGGTGCCTCGGCTAGCTCTGTCATCCCAGATCTCCTCCTGAACGTGAGGAACTGAGGGTACCGCGCGCAGGTCGGCCTCGCCGGTCGCCCGGGGGGGGCGCTAGGCGTCGGCGAAGGTGTCGCAGCGCTCCGGGTCGCCCGAGTCGAAGCCCCGGCGCCACCACTCCACGCGCTGCGCCGAGGAGCCGTGCGTCCACGACTCGGGCGCCCGTGCCCCGAGCCGGTCGTCGCCGACCGCCTCCGCCGCCCCGAGGCCCTCTCCCACGTCGCCCTCCTCCACCAAGCCGCGCTCGAACGTCGAGTGCGCCCACACGCCTGCGAGGCAGTCCGCCTGCAGCTCGAGGCGAACCGAGTACTCGTTGGCCCGGTCCGGGCTCTCGTCGCGCAGCTCGCGTACGCGCCGCTCGATCCCCAGCTGCGCCTGCACGTGGTGCGCCACCTCGTGGGCGATCACGTACGCCTGCGCGAAGTCTCCGGGTGCGCCGAAACGTCGTGCGAGCTCCCGGAAGAAGGAGAGGTCGAGGTACACCTTGCCGTCGAGCGGGCAATAGAACGGGCCCGTGGCCGCCGAGGCGGCGCCGCACCCCGTGCCCGTGCCGCTCGTGAAGACCACCACCGGGGCGCGCTGGTAGGAGCGCCCCGCGTCCGCGAAGCGCCCGTCCCAGAAGTCCTGCGCGTCCTTGCTCACGAACTTCGTGAACTCGAACACAGTGTCGGCACCCGGGGCGGAGCCCGCGGGGGCCGCGGGCGCCTGGCCGAAGCCCGACGGCACGAGGCCGCCTGCGCCATCGTCGCCGAGCAGCCCGGGCAGCACGAGCACGGCGAGCACGAGCAGGAGCACGCCGAGCCCGCCGCCTCCTGCCTTCCCGATCGGGATCGGCAGCGGCATGCGGCCGCCGCCGAGGCCACCGCGGCCCCGCCGGTCCTCGACGTCACCGCTTCCGGGGACGCGCTTCCAGCGCACGGGCCGAGCCTACCGGCCCGGCCGGGAGACGGATGCTCTCAGGCGGAGACGAGCGCCTCGGCGAGCGGCCGCCGGCCCCACGCAAAGCGCGTCGTGTACCAGCCCGTCAGCGGTTGCAGGGTGACGCCGTTCGTCGAGGAGTGGACGAACCACCCCGAGCCGACGTAGATCCCACTGTGGGTCACCTGCGACGGCTTCGAGCGGGTACCCGCGGCGCCGAAGAAGACCACGTCGGCGGGCTCGAGGGCGTCGAGACCGATGCGGAGCGCGGCAGGCACCTCGCCGCTCATGGCGTAGGTCGTGCGCCCCTTGATCACCGCGGTCAGCTGCGGCTCCAGCTCGAACGGCTCCAGCTTGAACACGCGCCAGACGAGGCCCGAGCAGTCGAAGCCCGCCGGGGCGGTGACCGTCCCGCCGGGCGCGGTCGAGCTCCAAAGCTGCTGGCTGCGCTCGGACGTGCCGGAGAAGACGTAGGGGAAGCCGACGAAGCGGAGGGCGCGCGAGACGATCCCCGCCTGCTCCTCGGTCAGCTCGGGGAAGGCGAGCGTGCGCGACGCCTCGTCGACGGCTGCCACGTCCCCCTCGCGCAGGGCGAGAACGCGCGCCAGCGAGTAGGCGGCCTCGGCGCGCGAGGCGAGGTCGTTGGGACGACGCTCGAGCTGTTCGTCGGCGATCGGGTGGTTGAGCCGGAGACCGAGCAGCCGCGCGACCGTCTCGGTGCCCAGGTGGGCCGTGGGGCGGAGCCCGGCGTCGCGCGCCGCGACGCGGATCCTCGTCGCCGCCGGGCGCAGTCCGAGCGCCGTGACGAGCTTCCCGTCGAGCTCGCGCATGGTGAGCGCGCGGAAGGGGTCGAGAGGCGCCGGCAGCGGCAGCCCGAGGGCCCACACGGCATCCGTCAGCTCGCCCGCCGTGATCGCGTCGTCGGGGCGGAACGACTCGGCGTCCGGCCCCATCACGCCGGCGGCGACGACCGACGCGATCTGCCGGGCTGCCCAGCTCGCGGCAGGAGGCGCTGCGGTGGCGCCCGCGACCAGTGCGGCGGCGAGCACACAGGCAGCGGCAGTGGAGGCGGCCAGACGGCCCATCGCTGGAGGTATCGGCGACGCGAGGCGCGCGCTCAAGCCAAACCCCTCGGACGAGGCCGCCGTCTCACGGCGGCGCCAGCGCCTTGTCGGTGTGGGACTTCGAGTCCGACACCAACCTCGCGACCGCGGGCCACTCCCCGCCGATGGCGCCGGGAACACACGGGTCGGGCTTCAAGTCCGACAACGCGCCGCGGTGGAGCGGCACGGGGTTGCTAGCCTGGAGCGGATGGTGCGGGGTCTCGCCATCGCGCTCGCCGTCGGCGCCCTCCTCGTGGTGGTGTCGGCAGCGCAGAGCGCGCAGACCGCGACACGCCCGAAGGCGCCACGCGTGGTCGGGCTGACGCTGGAGGGCAAGCGGCTCTCGCTCGCGCAGTTCCGAGGGAAGCCGGTCTTCATCAACGTCTGGTCCTCCTGGTGAAGCACCTGCCAGAGCGAGGCGGGTGCCTACGCACGGTGGGTCAAGCAGCAACTGCGCAAGCGCGGGAAGCGAAACCCGGTCGTCTTCATAGGGCTGAACACGGTCGACGAGCCCCCCGACGCGAAGGCCTTCCAGACGCGCTACGGCTGGACCTGGCCGTCGATCCGCGACCCCAAGCGCGCCCTCGCCCGGAAGTTCGGCGCGACCTACCAGCCGGCGTTCGTCCTCATCGACGCCAAGGGCCGCTTCGTCGCCGGCTTCCAGGCCGCCGGCACGCCGGCCCGCTGGAACGCCCTGATCAAGCGCCTGCCATAGCCGGCCCGCGACCCCCGCGCGAATGGCTCCGATCGCTCGAGCGATCGGAGCCCGTCGAGCAATGGGCGCTCCTCTGCTTCCTCGCAGGCCGCAAGGTGAGCGTCGACGACGCGGAGCGCAACGCAGCGGTGCGCCGCGCGGAGCTGCTCCTCGCCGCCGGCGGCGACCCACGACGGCGGCTGGAGCTCGACGGACGCGCAGTGACCTCGCTCGCAGCCGACCTCGACGAGCCCGAACGGCGAACGGAGCTGCTCGACGGCCTCGCCTCGCTCGCACCCGAGGTGGAGGGGCTGTGCGGGGCCTCCGAGGGGCTGCGCGTGCTGCGGGCCGATCCAGACCTCGCCTGGCACGTCTACGCGCTCGGCCTGCTCGCCGAGGAGCTGGCGGCCGAGAGCTGACGTCAGGCGCGGCGGATGTGCACGTCGCCGCTGACCGTGCGGATCCGCAGCTCTACGACATCCCCCTCGCCCGCGGGCGACGTCGCGCCGACGGCGTGCGCGTCTCCGAAGTCGAGATCGGAGCGCATCGAGCCGCTCACGGACTGAGCGTCGATCCAGAGCCTCATGCCGTGCTGGACGGCGACGCGCACGTCCCCGGAGACCGCGTTCGCACGAAGGCCACCCGAGCCGAGCGCGTCGATCTCGGCGTCGCCGGAGACCGTACCCACGGTGCAAGGGCCGACCACATGACCGAGGTGCACGTCGCCCGACACGGAG
>JAOUEK010000157.1 GCA_029858755.1 Thermoleophilia bacterium | reverse complement strand
GACGCGGAGCTCGTGATGGTGGCGACGACGTTTGCGGGCATGGGCACGACGATCGAGCTCCGGGTCGATGCATCGCCGGGTCCCGACGTCGACGCCACCTTCGTGCGGGCCAGAAGCGTCTTCGAGTGCGTCGAGCGGACATGCTCCAGGTTCGACGACGCGTCCGAGCTCACGCGGCTGAACCGCGAAGGCGGGGGGCGGGTGTCGCCTGTGCTCGCCGAGATCCTGCGGCTCGCCTTCGACGGCCGGGAGCGCACCGGCGGGCTGTTCGACCCGACCGTCCACGACGCGGTCGTGGGCGCCGGCTACGACCGCACCTTCACCGAGCTAAGGGCGGTCGAGGCAATCGTGCCCGCGCCCGCGTGCGGGGACGTGGAGCTGGACGGCGAGCACGTCGTACTCGGGCCGGCTACTCGGATCGACCTCGGCGGCATCGCCAAGGGCTACGCGGTCGATCGCGCGTGCGAGGTGCTGGCGGCGTCCGGCCCCTGCCTCGTCGACGCGGGCGGCGACATCGCCGTTCGCGGCACGTGGGCCGTGGGCGTCGAGGGCGGTCCGACGCTCGAGCTGACGGACGCGGCTGTCGCCACGTCGGGTCGCGACCGCCGGGCCTGGCGGGCCGGCGACGGCCCCGCGCACCACCTGATCGACCCGAGGACGGGAGCGCCTGCGGTCACCCGGACACTGCGCGCGACCGTCGTCGCGGCGACGGCGGCCGAGGCCGAGGTGCTCGCGAAGGCCGCCTTTCTCGGCGCCGCCGTCGGCGCGCCCACCGTGCTCGTCCGAGACGACGGCCGGGTGACGGTGGCTGGAGGCCTCACGTGAGGCACGATCCGACCTTCTGGATCCTCGCGCGAGCGGCCGGGCTGACCGCGTACGTGCTGCTCACCGCGTCGATGCTGGCCGGGCTCACCCTGAAGAGCCGCGTCCTCGGCAGGGCCGTCAAGCCGTCGGCGGTCACCGACGTCCACCGGGCGCTGGCGCTCGGGGGCCTCGGCGCGCTCGTGCTCCACGGCGTCGCGCTCGTGATGGACGCCACCGTCCGGGTGACGCCGCTCGCGCTCCTCGTCCCCGGGCTCGTCGACTACCGCACGTGGTGGGTGGGCGCCGGCGTGATCGCCGGCGAGGTGATGGCGCTCGTCACGGCCTCGTTCTGGGCCAGGAAGCGGATCGGCGCGAAGGCGTGGCGCAGCATCCACTGGCTCTCCTACGGTGCCTTCCTGCTCGCCTCCGCCCACGGGCTGATGGCCGGATCCGACTCCGGTCACCCGTGGGCGCTCGGGATCTACGCCGCGGCGCTCGGCAGCGTCTCGCTCGCAACCGGGTGGCGGGCGCTCGCGGCGCGACCGGCGCGACCGGCGGCGAGGCGATCCTCGACGCGACGTGGCGCCGTCTCGACTGCCCCCGAGCGCGCGTAGGCTGGAGTGATGCGCATCGCGCGACCGCTCGGGCTGCTCGCCGCGCTCGCCGGGCTGGCCACCGTCGGCGCCGTGGTCGCCATCGTGCTCCTGTCCACGATCGGAGGCGCCCCCGCCGACGACCCGGTCGGGCGCCTGCGCCCGATCGCCTCCGGCGTGGCCGTCGCGACCACCACCACGAGCACCGCGAGCACCACGACCACCACCGTCACCACCCAAGCGACGGCCACGGCGCCCGCGACCGGCTCGCCGACGACGGCCGACGACGATGACGGCGGGGGGCGCGGACACGACGCGGGCGACGACGACTGAGAGCGCTCGCACGGTCTCGAAGACGGCGAGCTTTCGGCACGAAGTCGTGAGGCCGGCGCCCGTACCGTCGGAGCGTGGCCCCGTGGTGGCTCCTGCTCCCGCAGCGGTGCGCCGTGTGCGACCGTCCCGGGCCGGCGCTCTGCGATGCCTGCCGCCGGTCGCTCGTCCTCCTGCTGCCTCCCGTCTGCGAGCGATGCGGCGCGCCGGGGCCCTGGCCAGTCCGTCGGTGCGCGGAGTGCGCCGGGCGACGGCTCTCCTTCGCCTCGGCCCGGGCGGCCGTCGCCTACGACGCGTCGGCACGACGCTTCGTCCGGGCCTGGAAGGAGGGCGGGCGACGCGACCTGGCCGATGAGGCGGCGCTGCTGGTGTCCCAGGTCGTGCAGCCGCCGGCCACCCATGGCGTCGTCGTGCCCGTTCCGTCGGATCCGGAGCGCCGTCGAGCCCGCGGTCACGCTCCCGCGGAGTCGCTCGCGGAGGCGATCGCGTCCCGCTGGGGGCTGCCCGCCGCATCGCTGCTGCGCCGCGCCCGACGGTTCGAGCGGCAGCGGGGCAAGTCCGCGGCCGAGCGGCGGGCCAACGTGCGAGATGCCTTCGCCGCCGCACGCCCCGTGCAGGGCGCGATCTGCCTCGTGGACGACGTCTACACGACCGGGGAGACGGTCGCGTCGTGCGCCGGCGCGCTCCGGCGGGCAGGTGCCCGGCGGGTCGACGTCGTGTGCTTCGCGCGGGTCCTGCGCGCCGGGTAGAGTCGGTGTCGAGACGGCAAAGGAGGCCACGATGCGCCTGCAGCTGACCGCGCGCCACGGGTCGGTCCCCGACTCGGTACGGAAGTACGTCGAGCGGAAGCTGACGAAGCTCGAGCGACGGATTCACGACGCGACCGTGATCGAAGTCGTGCTCGACCGCGAGATGAACCCCAAGATCGCCGAGGATCACGTCGTCGAGGCGACGATCCACACCAAGGGCCCGAGCCTGCACGGGCGCGAGGCCGCCGTCACGTACGAGGCGGCCACCGACCGTCTCGTCGACAAGCTCGAGCGACAGGTCGAGCGCTACCGCGACAAGCGGGTGCACGAGCGCCGTCGTCGCTCGGCGGGGCCCGAGCCGCCCGTCGGGCCGTTCCCCGCACCGTCGGGGGAGGAGCCCGCCGCCTGAGCACCCGGCTCCCGCACGACCCCGGCCCGCACTGGGGGGAGGTGGGGATCCACGGGCTGCATCGCCAGCGCGAGTGGGACGAGGTGGTCACGGTGACGGCGCCGCCGGGGGCTGGGGCGGACGCGACGCTGGTCGTGCTCGGTCCAGGCCGCATCGTCGTCGAGGACGGGTCGCCGGTCGACGACGCGGCTGTGCTCGCCGCTGCGCTGCGCACGGAGCCGCCGTACCGCGCCCGCGTGATCCAGCGCGGCGACGGCCGGCTCGGCATCGCCGCGCGCCGCATCGCCGTGCTCCAGCTCCCGGTCGACCCTGGCGGTGACGACGTCGAGCTCTCCTTCGACGGAGTGGAGCGAGTCGTCCGCGTCGACGGCGAGCCGTCGCCCGCCGACGTGCGGGCGCTCTCCGAGCTCGGAGCTGCCCGCTTCGAGACCTACGTCGTCAGCGCGCACCGCCTCGACGCCGACCTCTGGGAGGTCGACGTCGCCCCTCTGTGATCGGGCTCAGCCAGGCGCGCCCGGTCGCCAGAACAGCGTCAGCCCGCGCGCCCAGGCGAGCCCCGACGGCTCGAGCTGCCCCCGTGCCGGAAGCGCCGTGGTGCCGTCGACGAGCAACGTCGGAGAGCCGCCCGCGATCGCCACGAGCAGCAGATCGCCGGCCCGCTCCGCGAGCACGGCGGTCGCCGTGAGGTCGACCATCGTCGCTCCGGCCGGCAGCGACACGACGATCGGGTCGCCCGGCGTGTCGATCTCGACCGTCGCCCCGACCTGGACGCCGATCCCGGAGGGACCCACGCGGAGCGCCTTCACCGTGGCCGGTGCATACGCCTTGCCCCCCACCGCGACGCGGTGGCCGTCCGCGAACACGCGCCAGAGGGTGCCGTCCGCGAGCAGGGCGCCGACGCGCAGGCCCAGCGGGCCGACGCCGCCGGCCAGCATCCGCACGGGCGCCTGCATCGTCGTCTTGAACGTCGCCTTTCCGTTGTCCGCCAGGAGCGTGATCTGCGCGTCGACTGCGAACGGGATCGCGCCCGGGGTTCCCGCTCCCACCAGGATCGGCGCGGGATCCTCGACGTCGCGCTCGACGAAGCGGAGCCGACGCGGAGTGCGGCGCGAGGTCGTCGCCGTCCATAGCTGCCAGTCACGGAGGTTGCCGCCAGCGTACGAGACCCACACGGCACGGGTCGTCGCGACGGATACCCCGGAGATCCCGAAGCCGGTGCTCGGCTCGTCGCCGCACGGGCGCTTCTCGCCGAAGCGGACGATCTTCGTCGTCTTCGCCGCCGGGCGCCAGAGCTCCACGTGGAAGCAGTCGGTCGACGTCGGTGCCGTTGCGTAGGCGACGGTCTTGCCGGAGAGCGCGAGGGTGGTCACCCGCGCCGGCGCCTTCGCGATGCGCGTCGGCTTCACGGTGGCGCTCGCCCCCGCCGAGACCGCGAGCGTGGCCGCAGCGAGGAGGAGGATGATCGAGCGCGAAATCGGCATCGGTCGGAGTATCGACCACGGCCGTTAGGGTTGGGTGAAGCCCCCGTGAGGGCCTCGTCCGCCCGCCAGGCCAGCCGCTACCCTCTCTCAGATGCCCACACAGAGCTTCGGACGGTTCGAGAAAGTCCTCCGGCTGGGGGAGGGTCGGCGAGTCAAGCGGCTGGCCGAGCAGGCCGCCTACATCACCTCGCTCGAGCCTGAGTTCGAAGCGCTCTCCGACGCCGAGTTGCGCGCGAAGACCGACGACTTCCGACAGCGCATCGCCAACGGCGAGTCGCTGGAGGAGATCCTCTTCGAGGCGTTCGCCGCTGTCCGCGAGGCGCGTCGGCGCGAGTCGGGGCAGCGACTGTTCGACGTCCAGTTGATGGGCGGGATCGTGCTCCACGAGGGCGACATCGCGGAGATGAAGACCGGCGAAGGCAAGACCTTCGTCGCCAGCCTGCCGCTCTACCTGAACTCCCTCACCGGTGACAACGTCCACCTCGTCACCGTCAACGACTACCTGGCGAAGCGCGACGCCGAATGGAACCGGGGCGTCTACGACCGCCTCGGCACGACCGTCGGCTCGATCCAGAACATGATGCCGTTCGCGGAGCGCCGCGTCGCCTACGGCGCCGACATCACCCACGGCACGAACTCCGAGTTCGGCTTCGACTACCTCCGCGACAACATGGCCGTCTCGCTCGAGGGCGTCGTCCAGCGCGGTCACGTGTACGCGATCGTCGACGAGGTCGACTCGATCCTCATCGACGAGGCGCGTACCCCGCTGATCATCTCGGGCGAGCCCGAGACGGCGGCGAAGACCTACTACGACTTCGCACGGGTGGTCAAGGAGCTGACGGGCGCCCCGCTCACGCGGAAGAGCGCGAAGGGCGAGGACGAGACCGAGCTCTCCGGCGCCGACTACCTGTACGACGAGAAGTTCAAGACGGTCTCCCCCGCGCAGTCCGCGCTCGACAAGGTCGAGCGCGCGCTCCGCATCGACAACCTCTACGACCCCCGCCACGTCCAGCTCGTCAACCACCTGACCCAGGCGCTCAAGGCGGAGTCGCTGTACAAGCGCGACGTCGACTACGTGTTGCAGGACGGCGAGGTGAAGATCGTCGACGAGTTCACCGGTCGCATCATGGAAGGCCGGCGCTGGAGCGAGGGCCTCCACCAGGCGATCGAGGCCAAGGAAGGCGTGCGGATCCGCGAGGAGAACGTGACGCTCGCCACGATCACGCTGCAGAACTACTTCC
>JAOUEK010000156.1 GCA_029858755.1 Thermoleophilia bacterium | reverse complement strand
GGTGAGGTCGGCGGTGACCTCGTCTCCCTCGATCGTCACGGTGGCCACGATGGGGACGTCCCGTCGCTCGATCCCGTCGGAGTCGAGGTAGTCGGTGAAGGTTGCGGTGCCGTCGGGCCAGGTCGCGATCTCGGCGCGCACGAGCCGCTCGGTGTGCTCCACGAGGGCGTCCTGCAGCGCCGCCAGCCGGGCGTTTCCGTGCCGGTCGGCGAGCGCGAGCAGTGCCCGCTCGGCGACGGTGCACGCCGCCACCTGCGCGCCGAGGTCGCCGAGCGTCATGCGCGGGATGCGCACGTTGGCCTCGAGGATGCGGAACACGTCCTCCACCGGCTCCCCCGCGTCGTAGAGCCGCAGCCAGGGCAGGCGGATGCCCTCCTGGAAGATCTCCGTGTTGTCGCAGGCGCTGGAGCCGGGGAGGCGGCCGCCGACGTCGCCGTGGTGCGCCGTGGTCGCGGTGAAGCCGATCAGCTCGCCCTGGCGATGCACGGGCTTGAACACGAACAGGTCCTGCAGGTGGATGCCGCCGTCGAACGGGTCGTTCATCAGGAACACGTCGCCCGGTCGCAGGTCGTCCCCGAAGCGCTCGAGCAGGCGCTCCATCGCCACGGGGATCGAGCCGAGATGGAAGGGGACGCTGACCGCCTGGGCGACGGTCTCGCCGCCGGCGGAGAGCAGCGCCGCCGAGAAGTCCATGCCGTCCCGTACGACCGTCGAGTGCGCCGTGCGGAAGATGGTGGTCGCCATCTCGTCGGCGATCGTGGCGAAGGCGTTCGCCACCACCTGCAGCGTGACCGGATCGACTTCGGCGCGCTGCCTACTCGCCACCGTCGACCTCCCGGTGGAGGACGAGCGTGCGTGTGCGCGGGTCGCCGCGGACGACCCAGCCCGGGGGCACGACGACGGTCGTGTCGTACTCGTCGACGAGGAGCGGCCCGGCGACGCGCTCGCTTCCGATCGCCTGACGGGCCGTGACGCGGACGTCGAGGACGTCCCCGTCGATGCACGCGGTGCGTGTGCCGGCGCCTGAGGCGTCGGCTGCGGCAGGCTCGCCGTCCACCCGGAAGGCGTCGGTCGAGGGCTGCGGGCCGAGCGCAGCGAGGCGGAGGGCGCGGACTTCGACCGGCGATCCCGGCTGCCCGCGGACGCCGTACAGCCGCTCGTGCTCGTCCTCGAACCGGCGGCGGAGCGCGGGGAGATCGATCGGGCCCTGCGGCAGGTCGACCTCCACCTCCCAGCTCTGACCCCCGTAGCGGAGGTCGGCGGTGCGCACCCACACGATCGGCCCGCGCCCTGCAAGTGCCGTGGCGAGACCTGTCTCCATCTCCGCGTAGGGGTCGGCGAGCTCGTCGGCGGCGGCCGAGTCGAGCTGCAGGTGGCAGGGACGGACGTCGTGGAACTCGGGTCGGGCGAAGAGCAGGCCGACGGCGCTGAACAGGCCGGCGACGGGCGGGACGAGCACGGTGCGCACGCCCAGCTCCTCCGCGAGCGCGGCGGCGTGGCTCGGCCCGGCGCCGCCGTACGCCACGAGCGCGAAGTCCCGCGGGTCGCGGCCCTTCTCCGAGGAGACGGAGCGCAGGGCACGGGTCATGCGCGCGTTGGCGATTCGCCGGATGCCGTCCGCCGCCTCGAGCAGCGTGAGGCCGAGCACCTCCGCGACGCGCTGCACGGCGGCGGCGGCGCCGTCCCGGGAGACGGAGATCTGGCCATCGGCGACCGGCCCCTCGGGCATCAGGCCGAGCACGACGTTCGCGTCGGTCACGGTGGGCTCGCTGCCCCCGAGCCCGTAGCAAGCCGGGCCGGGGTCGGCGCCCGCGCTGCGCGGCCCGACCTGCAGCCCGCCGGCGGGATCGAGCCAGGCGATCGAGCCTCCTCCGGCGCCGACCTCCGCGATGTCGATCGTGGGGATGCGGAGCAGCTCGCCCGAGCCGCGGATCAGTCGGCTGCCGGCCGAGAGCGACCCGCCGGCCTCGTACTCGCGGCCGCGCGCGATCGCCGCGCCCTCGATCAGCGACGCCTTGGCCGTCGTCCCGCCCATGTCGAACGCGATCACGTTCGGCTCGTCGAGCAGACGGCTCATGCCGAGCGCCGCCACCACCCCGGCGGCGGGGCCGGACTCGAGCGCGAACACCGGCCGCAGCTTGGCGTCGTCCGACGTCATCACGCCGCCGGAGGACTGCATGATCTGCAGCGGCGCCGCGATCCCGAGCGCGTCGAGGCGCCGGCGGATCCGGTCGAGGTACGACGACATCAGCGGTCGTACGTAGGCGTTGACCACGGTCGTCGCCGAGCGCTCGTACTCGCGCTGCTCGCGCAGGATCTCGCTCGAGAGCGACACCGTGGCCGAGGGGTGCTCCTCGGCGAGGACGCGCCCGAAGCGCTCCTCGTGCTCGGGGTTGCGGTACGCGTGGAGGAAGCAGACTGCGACCGACTCGATCTCGAGCTCGCGCAACCGTCGAGCAAGGGCGCGGGCCTCGGTCTCGTCCAAGGGACGTACCACCGTGCCGTCGGCTGCCACGCGCTCGTCCAGCTCGAAGCGCAGCCGGCGCTCGACGAGCGGCGGCGGCTTGCGCCAGAAGAGGTCGTACATGTGCGGGATGCGGAGTCGGCGCAGCTCGAGCACGTCGCGGAAGCCGGCGGTGGTGACGAGGGCGGTGACGCTGCCGCGCCGCTCGAGCACGGCGTTCGTGGCCACCGTCGTCCCGTGCACGACCTCGGCGATCGAACCGGCGCGCGGCGCGAGGTCGGCCACCGCGGTGACCACGGCCTCGTCGTAGCCGGGGGGCGTGGAGAGCAGCTTGCGCACCGACGTTCGCCCGTCGTCCCCCTGCAGCACGACGTCGGTGAAGGTGCCGCCCACGTCGACGCCGACCCTGGCTCCCGCGGCGCTGCTCGTCGTGTCCCCGCTCACCGATCTGACGTTTGCGATTTCATATTGCGAGGGCTCCGAGCGTAGGCGATACTGGGCCCCGATGCAAGCGACGGCCTCGCCCGATCCGATACCGCCCGACGCGATCGCGATCGAGCCGCTCGAGGAGCTGCCGTCGGTCGAGGCGCGCGTCGCCGACGCACTCCGCGACCTGATCGTCGGCGGGCAGCTCCCGGAGGGCACGCCGCTCGTGCAACGCGAGCTGGCTCGCCGGCTCGGCGTGTCGCAGACCCCCGTGCGCGCGGGCCTGAGCCAGCTCGAGCGAGAGGGCTTCGTCGTCGTCGGTGCGACCGGCCGGGCGACCGTCAGCCGGCTCACGCGCGAGGACTTCGAGGAGATCTACGCCGCCCGCTTCGGCCTCGAGGGCCTGGCCGCCAGGCACGGGGCGGCGGCGGTGGAGGACGCCGACGTGGCCCGGATGGGGGTGCTGCTGAGCGAGTTGCAGGGGCTTGCCGAGCGGCGTCGGGTCGACGCCTATCTGCGCCGCCGCTGGGACTTCCATGCAGCCTGCTACCGGGCCAGCGGCCGGCGGCGGCTGGTCGACGAGGTGGAGCGGCTGTTCTGGCGCAGCGAGCGCTACAACCGGCTCGTCCTCTCCACGCTCGATCGCTTCCGCGAGTCGGTCGGGCGCTACGGCGCCCTGCTCGCCGCCTGTGAGGCACGGGACGGTGGAGCCGCGGAGCGCGCGGTGCAGGACAGCATCCGCTGGGCCGTGGAGCGGGTCGCCCCCGAGCTCCCCTCCGAGGCCGACCTCCAGCCGGACGGCGCGTGACCGACCTGCAGGCGGGCCTCGTCGCCGCAGTCTCGGGCGACCAGCGCCGCGTGTCCGACGGCGAGTCCGACCGGGCCCTGCACGCGGCCGACTCGAGCGTCCACCGGCCCGTGCGTCCGGAGCTCGTCGTCTCGCCGTCGTCGACCGGCGAGGTCTCCGCGGTGCTCGCGGTCGCGCACGCGCACGGCGTCCCCGTGACTCCCTTCGGGGCTGGCTCGAGCCTCGAGGGGCACGTGATCCCGGTGGCCGGCGGCATCAGCCTCGACCTCAGGGGGCTCGACCGCGTCGCCCGCGTCGCCCCCGACGACCTCACGGCCGTCGTCGGGGCAGGGGTGACCCGGAGCGCCCTTGCGGCGGCGGCCGGGCCCCACGGGCTGTTCTTCCCGGTGGACCCGGGGGCCGATGCCACGCTCGGGGGGATGGCGGCGACGAACGCGGCCGGGACGACCACGATCCGGTACGGGAAGATGCGCGCCAACGTCCTCGCCCTCGAGGCGGTCCTGCCCGGAGGGTCGGTGATCCGCACGGGGTCGCAGGCACCCAAGACCTCGGCCGGATACGATCTCACGGGCCTGCTCGTCGGCTCCGAGGGCACCCTTGCCGTGATCACCGAGCTCACGCTGCGGCTGCACGGCATCCCCGAGCACGCCGCGGCGCTCCGCGCCTCCTTCCCTACCGTCGAGGCGGCGTGCCGGGTCGCCGTGGCCGCGGTCGGGGCAGGAGTGGCGGTGACGCGGCTCGAGCTGCTCGATCACGCTGCGGTCGAGGCGCTGAACGACCACCTCGGCACGGGGCTGCCTGTCGGCGCCTGCCTCCTCGCGGAGGCGGCCGGCGCGGCGGGGGCGGTGGGCGCCGATCTCGGGCTGCTGCGGCAGCTGGCCGCCGAGGAGGGTGCGGTCGAGATCGTCGACGAGCGCGATCCCGATGCCCGGGCGCGGCTCTGGCAGGCACGGCACGACGTCACCTACGCGATGGCCGCTTCCGCGCCCGGGAGGAAGGAGTGGTCGACCGACACGTGCGTCCCGGTGTCAGAGCTGCCCGGAGCAGTGGCGTTCGCGCGCGCGGAGCTCGAGCGGCTCGGCCTCCGGGCGCCGATCCTGGGCCATGTGGGCGACGGCAATGTCCACGTGGCGCTGTTCGTCGATCCGGACGACGCGGACGAGGTCGGCCGGGTGGCCGAGCTGGTCGACCGGCTCGTCGGCGACGCGCTGGCACGCGGCGGGACGTGCACGGGCGAGCACGGGATCGGGCTGGGGAAGGTCGCTGCCCTGGAGCGGGAGCACCCGGACCTGCTGCCCCTCTACCGCGGCCTGAAGCACCTCTTCGACCCCCGCGGGATCTTGAACCCGGGCAAGGTGATCAGGCTCGCGGATTGACGCGAAGCAGCTCTGCGAGCCGCTCGCCGCGGGCGATCGCAGCGCGGATCCCCTCCTCGCGGGCACGGATCGCTGCGACCTCCTCGGTGAGGGCGTCGAGATCGGCGTCGCGGGCGACGAGCACCCCGTCGCGATCGGCGACGATCAGGTCGCCGGGTCGCACCGCCACGCCGCGCACGACGATCTCCTCCCCTACCGAGCCGCCGGCGGCCTTCGCGGGGGAGCGTGGACAGGCGCCGGCGGCGAACACGGGGAGCCCGACCTCCTCGAGGACGCCGGTGTCCCGCACGGCGCCGTCCACGACCAGGCCGGCGAGGCCGCGCTCGCGTGCGTCGAGCGCCATCAGCTCGCCGGCGTAGGCGCACGAGTCGTCGCCGCCGGCATCGCAGACGACGACGCTCCCCGCTGGTGCCTGCGTCAGCGCGAGGTGCAGGGCCAGGTTGTCACCCGGGGGGCACGCGCACGGGAACGCAGGCCCGGAGGCGGCCGCGCCGGGCCACACCGCCGCGAGGCCGCGGAGCACCGTGACCGTCCCGGCCGGAGCGGCGTGCGCGACGTCGGCGGTGGC
>JAOUEK010000155.1 GCA_029858755.1 Thermoleophilia bacterium | reverse complement strand
GTCGCCCCGGCGGTCGAGAGCATGACCCCGACCTCGACGTCCTCGTACCCCACCAGCGGCTCGTCGTTCGAGGACACCAGGCGCGCGGGTGCGCGCACGTCGACCTGCGGGCCGAGCGTCTCCTGCCCCTTCAGCGCCTCGATCACGGCGAACCGGTACAGGTAGCCGCCGGGCACGTCCGGGTCCGGCCGCTCGGTCTGCATCGTCCCGATGAACGCGGCGTCGAGCTCGTCGACGCGCTGGGTGACGGGGACGTTCGGGCAGCTGAGCGCCAGGGCGGGCCCGGCCGTCGAGAGGCCGAGGGCGACGAGGAGACACCCGATGGCGACGACGCGGCCCACGTCCCATTCGTACCTGAGGACTCCGCTCGCGGGCGGGACAACCGTGTGGTTCTCAGACCTCGACCAGGACGGCGTCGCCCTGCCCGCCGCCGGAGCAGATCGTGGCGACGCCGAGCCCGCCGCCCGAGCGGCGCAGCTCGTGGATGATGGTCGAGAGGATGCGGCCGCCGGAGGCGCCGATCGGGTGTCCGAGCGCGATCGCTCCGCCGTTGACGTTGACGATCTCCTCGTCCGCGCCGAGCATCTGCGTCGAGTTCCAGGCCACGGACGAGAACGCCTCGTTGATCTCGACGCGCTTGACGTCGCCGATCGACTTCCCCGCGGCCGCGAGCGCGATCCCGGCGGCCTTCGCCGGCGTCCGTGCGAGGTAGGCGAAGTCGTCGGCCACCGTCGCCTGGCCGATGATCGTGGCGAGCGGCTCGAGGCCCTTCCGCTGCGCCCACTCCTCGGAGCAGACGATCACGCAGGAGGCGCCGTCGTTCACGCCGGGCGCGTTGCCGGCCGTGGTCGTCCCGTCGGGGTCGAACACCGGCTCCAGCGCGGCGAGCTTCTCGGGCGTCGTGTCGCGGCGGATCGCCTCGTCGGCGAGGAGGTCGCCGACGCCGACGATCTCGTCCTCGAAGTGCCCGGCGTCCTGTGCGGAGGCGGCGCGCACGTGCGAGCGGTACGCCCAGGCGTCCTGCGCCTCCCGCGTGATCCCGAGCTCACGGGAGACATGCGACGCCTGCTGCACCATGTGCAGCCCGTCGAACGTCGATTGCAGCCCGTCGTAGACCATGTGGTCGAGCACCTCGCCGTGGCCGAGCCGGTAGCCGAAGCGGGCCTTCGGCAGCAGGTACGGAGCGTTCGACATCGACTCCATGCCGCCGGCCACGACGACGTCGTGGGTGCCGGTGCGCACCATCAGGTCGGCGATCTCGATCGCGCGGATCGACGACGCGCACACCTTGTTGATCGTGTCCGCCGGGACCTCCTTCGGGATGCCCGCCGCGACCGCCGCCTGGCGCGCGGGCGCCTGCCCCACGCCCGCCTGCAGCACCTGGCCCATCGTCACGTACTCGACCTCCCCAGGGTCGATCCCGGAGCGATCGAGGGCGGCGCGGATGGCGATCGCCCCGAGCTCGGCCGCGGGAGTGCGCGCCAGTCCGCCGCCGAGGCGGCCGAACGGGGTGCGCACGGCGGCGACGATCACGGAGCGGGTCACGCTTCGATTCTAGGTGTCGCGTGCTCAGCGGCAGCCGGGCTCCATCCGCCTCTCGGACTCGGAAGCCACCCGAATCCCAGCCTCATCCGACCGGAAGGCTCGACCCTACGGTGTGCGTGACCGAGCACTCGACATGAGCACCCGATCGGCACAGAACGCACCGCCCGACGCCAGGCTCGCAGCCCGCCCCGCCGGCGGGAGGGAGCGCGCCCCTTCGCCCGACTGGAGGACCGGATGACCACGACGACGATCACCCGACGTGGACGGACGTCCGCCGCGGTCGCACTCGCGGCGGCGGTCTCGTCTCTGTGCGTGTCGGCCACCGACGGGCTCGCGGGCGCCGACGCGGGCGCCACGCGCACGGCGGCAGAGAGCGCCGGCCGCATCGTCTTCTCCTCGGACCGGTCGGGCAACTACGAGATCTACTCGATGGACGCCGACGGGACGGACGTCGTCCGCCTGACGACGTCCGCGGGCGTCGACAGCGATCCGACCTGGTCGCCCGACGGCAAGCGAATCCTGTTCACCAGCGAGCGAGACCATCAGAGCTCCGATCCGCAGAAGGTCACGACGGAGGTCTACGTGATGAACGCCGACGGCACGGGGCAGGAGCGCCTGACGACCAACGAGCACGAGGACTGGGGCCCCCGCTGGTCTCCGGACGGCAAGCGGATCGTCTACGCGAGCGGGGATGTCGCACCGGGCGACGACTTCGACGTCTTCGTGATGCGGGCCGACGGCTCGGAGCGAAAGGACCTGACGCCGGGACCGGGACGCGACTTCGCCCCCGTCTGGTCGCCGGGCGGGAAGATCGTCTTCGCGAGCGACGACGCCGGGGACTACGACCTGTACACGGTGAGCCCCGACGGGACGGGCGTGACGAAGCTGCTCGACCTGCCGGAGTCGGTTCATCCTTCGGCCTTCTCCCCCGACGGGACGCGGCTCGTCTTCCGTCACTTCAACGCCACGGGGAGCGGCTCGAGCCTCGGCGTCGTCGACGCCGACGGCTCGAACGTGAAGCAGCTGACGAAGCAGCTCGACGGTCTGCTGGAGTGCTGCGCGGCGTGGTCCCCGGACGGCAAGCAGATCATGTTCGCGAGCGACCGCAACGGCACGCTCGACATCTTCGTCATGAACGCCGACGGGTCGAACCAGCACGTCGTCCTCGGCGGAGCGCCGTACGAGATCCCGGGCGGCTGGAAGGCGGCGACGGCAACGCCGGGCAGCGCGTGCACGATCACGGGCACGAAGGGGAACGACAAGCTCGTCGGCACCGCGAAGAAGGACGTGATCTGCGGCCTCGGTGGGAACGACCTGCTCAAGGGCTGGCGGGGCAACGACGTCCTCATCGGAGGGCCGGGCAACGACACGCTCGTCGGCGGGGGCGGCAACGATCGCCTGGTGGGGGGCCCCGGTCTCGACTCCGCGAACGGCGGGCCGGGCAAGGACACGTGCAAGACGGAGAAGCGCTGGATGTGCGAGCTTCGCTGAGGCTCGGCCGTCAGCGCACGAACGAGGCGTCGGGCTCGAGCGCCCGCGCGAACGCCTCGATCAGCCGGCTCGCAGCCTCGAGGTCGTCGAGCTGTGCCATCTCCGACGCCGTGTGCATGTAGCGGAGCGGGATCGACAGCAGCCCCGTGGCGACGCCGCCGACGGCCGTGAACACGTCGTCGGCGTCGCTGTCCGTCGCCTTGCCCGCCTCGATCCGGTGCGCCACCCCCGCGGCCTCGGCGGCCGCGACGAGCCGGTCGGCCACGAGCGGGCTCACCACCGGCCCCCGGAACACGACGGGGCCGTCGCCGAGCGCGGTCTCCCCCCACGCCGGGTACGAGGACGTCGCGTGCTCCTCGTAGGTCACCTCGACCACGAGGGCGACGTCCGGGCGCAGCCGTGCCGCGGCCGCGGCAGCGCCGCCGTGCTCCCCCGACTCCTCCTGCACGGACGCGACGAGGGCGACGTCCCACGCCGGCGGGTCGGCAGCGAGCCGCCGCAGCGCCTCGAGCGCGGCGTAGACACCGGCCCGGTCGTCGAGCGCTCCCGAGAGGACCCGGTTGCCCGCGACGGCCACCGGCTCGCCGGCGAGGACCGCCGGGTCACCAGGGCCCACCAGCTCGAGCGCCTGCTCCCGGCTCGCGGCGCCGATGTCGAGGCGGACGTCCGCCCAGCTGACGTCCCCGTCTCCCACCCGCCGCGCCACGGCCGTCACCGGCCCGCCCCGCCCGAGTACCGCGAGGCGCTGGCCGACGGCGTCTGCGGGCGACCACGACGCGAGCGGCCGCACCCGCAACAGCCCGTCGTCGGTGACGTGCGTGACGGCGAGGCCGATCTGGTCGACGTGGGCGAAGAGCGCGAGCAGGCGCCCGCCGGCGGTGCCGGCGACACGCGCGACGGTGGAGCCGAGGACGTCGCCCTCGACGACGGCCCCCAGCGCTGCCGCCTCGCGGCGCACGATCGCGGCCACGGCGTCCTCGCGACCGGACGGGCCGGGGGCGCGAAGGAGCTCCTCGAGCAGCGCCGGGATCGCCATGACCCCGGGGAGGCTACGCGACGGCACCGCCCCGCGGCGCCCACGCCGTCATCCCTTGTAACTGATCGTCACAAGGCATCGGGGGGGGCTAGCGGGCTCGTCAGGCGGCCGATCGTGACCGGGGGGTCTTCGGGCCGCGGCTCGGGCGCTCGGCGCGGGCGCCCCGAGGTACGCCTCGGCCTGCACGGGTTAGGGGACGACGAGTGGTTCCTGCACGGGTGCAGGAGCCACCCGTCGAGGTCGCGTGAGGCAGCGACCCGGTTCACGAAGCGACCGGCGATGTGGGCGTCCCGGCTCGCCGCGCGGAGTTGTTGCAGCACGTGCTCGGGCGGCGGTCGTCAGCTCCGCCATCCGCTCGTCCTTCGGCCCGGGGACGGTCCATGTCAGACGCGGGTCGGCCGATCCTCGCGGGGTCCGGCCGATCGGCCGTTCAGGGCACTTGACGCCTCGACGACGGCGCGCGTACGCTGACCGCCGATGCCACCCGTCACGCACACCTGGGCCTGGTCCTGGCGCGGCGAGCGAGGCGGGAGCGTGCGCTAGACGACGGCACCGACGACGCCTCGCCCGCGACCTCCCGACGGAGGTCGTTTTCGTTCCGAGACCCATGACACCGACCGCCGACATCCCCACCGACCTGCTCACCCCCCTCGGGGCGTACCTCCGGCTGCGCGCCTCCGGCCGCGCCAGCTTCCTGCTCGAGTCCGTCGAGCGCGGGCGGCTCGGCCGCAACTCGTGGATGGGAGCCGGGTCGCGCCTCGTCTCCTTCGAGGAGGCCGAAGGGCTCGACGCACCCGTCGTCGGCTACCTCGCCTACGACCACGCGGCCGTGCTGGAGCCGACCGTGCCGCTGCCGGAGGCCGGGCCGGAGCTCCCCGAGAGCCGCTTCGTCGTCTGCGACACGCTCGTCCGCTTCGACCACGGCACCGGCACCGCCACCGTGCTCGCCGGCGACCCCGACGAGGTGGCGGGACGGCTCGACGGCGGGATCCCGTGGCGGCGGGAGGAGCGCGGTGTCGCGGGGCCGCTGCAGCGCCATCCCTCCCGCGAGCGCTACGAGGAGATGGTGCGCGCCTGCAAGGAGCACATCGTGGCCGGGGACGCCTTCCAGATCGTGCCCTCGCAGCGCGCCGAGCGGCCGACGTCGGCGACCGCGCTGGAGCTGTACCGCGCGCTCCGCCGCGTGAACCCTTCCCCGTACCTGTTCCTGCTCGAGCTCGACGGCGTGGCCCTGATCGGATCCTCGCCCGAGCGGCTGGTCGCGTGCGAGGACGGGCGCGCCAGCCTCTGCCCGATCGCCGGGACGACTGAGCCCACGGAGGGCGACGTCGAGCGGCTGCTCTCGTCCGAGAAGGATCGCGCGGAGCACGTGATGCTCGTCGACCTCGGGCGCAACGACCTCTCGCGCGTCTGCCGCGGGGGCACCGTCCACGTCGCGCGCTCGATGGAGGTGGAGCGCTTCTCACACGTCTCCCACCTCGTCTCGGAGGTGGTCGGCGAGCTGCGCGACGGCGTCGGCCCGTTCGACGTGCTGCGCGCCTGCTTCCCCGCCGGCACCGTGTCTGGCGCACCCAAGGT
>JAOUEK010000154.1 GCA_029858755.1 Thermoleophilia bacterium | reverse complement strand
GGTCACCGCCGGGCTTACCGCTGTAGAGCGGATCGGTGAGCTCGGCGACCCCGCGTCCGAGCTCCCCCTCGAGCCGGTCGTGGTCACGAGCGTCACCGTCGAAGAGAGCTAGATGAGCCGCGTGGCCGCGGTCGTGCTCGCCGCCGGCGAGGGCTCGCGGTTCGGCGGCCCCAAGCAGCGGCTGCTGCTCCCCGCGGTGCTCGAGCGCCTGGCCTCAGCGCCGGTCGACGAGATCGTCGTCGTCGAGGGGGCGCACGACCTGGAGCCCGACAGCATCGGCGCGGGGTCGACGCACTGCCGGGTCGTGTGCTGCGAGGAGTGGCAGCGCGGCCCTGGAGCCTCGCTGCGCCGCGGGCTCGCCGCGCTCACGGAGGACGTCGAGGCGGCGGTGGTCGTGCTCGCCGACGGCCCCGCGCTCGCGCCGGAGGCGGTGGCGCGCGTCGTCGCAGCCTGGCGTGAGGGCGCAGGGCCGGTCGTCGCGGCCTCCTACGGCGGCGAGCGAGGCCACCCGGTCGTGGTGGCGCGCAGCGCCTGGAGCGACGTCCCCGACGAAGGCCTGCGCGCCCGGGGCCCGGCGCTCGTGCCCTGTGACGACCTCGGCCCGCCCGGCGACGTCGACCGACTGGAGGACCTGCCGGACGGCGCTGCCTGACAGCCGTGCCCGGCTTGAGCTCCGGACACGCGAGCCCCCGCCTCACGCGAAAAGCCGTGTCCGGCTGAAGCCGGACACGAGCGCCCCACCCCACGCGAAAAGCGTGTCCGGCTGAAGCCGGACACGGAGCGCACGGTGCTCCCGCTGCCCCGTGCCGGACTCCAGTCCGACACGGCTTCTCGCCGAGGTCGCGTCCTACGAGGTCTCGACGCCGCGCAGCTCGCTGAGCTTCTGCAGCAGGCCCGGCGGCATGCGCTCCGCGGCGGTGGTGCGCACGTACATCCGCAGGTTGGTCTCGAAGCGGTAGCGGCGGCGGCAGAAGTCGCACCCGTCGAGGTGCATCTCTGCCTCCGCGACCTCGTCGTGCGTGAGCGCGCGGTCGAGGTACCCCTGGAGCAGCTGCTCGCACTTGTCGCACGGCTCGCCGGTCATGTGATCGCCTCCTCCGCGAGGCGTTGCTTGAGCTGCCGCCGCCCGCGGTGCAGGCGCGACATCACGGTGCCGATCGGGACGTCGAGGATCTGCGCGGCGTCGGCATAGCTGAACTCGCCGATGTCGACGAGCACGACCACGTCGCGGAAGTCGTGCGAGAGCGACGACAGCGCGTCGACGACCGAGTCCTGCGACAGGCGCTCCACGACGCGATCCTGCTCCAGGGCCTCCTCGCCCGCCGAGGAGGCCAGCTTGTTGGCGAGGAAGTAGTCGCCTTCCTCGAGCGGCGCCAGATCCGGTGTCCGCTGCGTCTTGCGCCCGCGGTCGACGTTGAGGTTGGTGAGGATGCGCAGCAGCCACGCACGCATGTTCGTCCCCGGGGTGTACGACTGCCAGCTCCGGAAGGCCCTCGCATACGTGTCCTGCACCAGGTCCTCAGCCTCCTCGCGTGAACGGACGAGCCGACGGGCCACCCGGTAGACCTGGTCTGCGAGCGCGAGCGCCTCTTCCTCGAAGCGCACCCGGTCTCTCGCCTCCGTCGCCAGGCGGCGGGGTTCGATCTCGGGGGGGGCGTCGCCCACCTGGCTACCGTAGCAGCGTCTGTACGGGGTCCCAGAACGCCCGGTCGGACACGCCTATTCCCGCCGAGTGCCGCTCAGACAGCGGCGAGCTCGTGGAACCCTGCGCGCGACATCGCGCCGAGCAGGGCCTCGCGGGAGGTGACGTCGTCGTCGTACGTGACCACGACCTGGCCCATCAGGTTCGCGTTCGCCGACGCGAGGCCGGCGTGGTCGGCGAGCGCGCTCGCGAGCCGCATCACGCACCGCTCGCAGCGCACACCGGTCACCTGGAGCGTCTCGGTCACGGTCGGCACGCCGGGGATCGTATCGGGCGGGGCGCCGACCGCCGTCGCTCAGCCCGGGCGCGCGCTCTTGCCGCGGATGCCGTGCACGGGGCGCCCCGCCGCCTCCCAGGCGTAGTACGACGCGCTCGGGCCGAACGACGGCTCGTAGGCGACGACGCGCGGGTTGCGGCCCACCTCCTTCGCGCGCTGGGCGTGCCAGAGCAGGTTCGGGTCGTCCCGCTCCTGCCACACGAGCACGAGGTGGGCGGCCGTCATGAACTCGGCGACGAACGTGCACCCGTCGGCCGGGCAGGGGAACGGGTCGGTGCGCACGCACCACCAGCCCTCGTGGCCGCCGTCGTCGTCCTCCCGCCACAGCGACTCGTCCTCGACGAGCTCCTCGTCCGAGAAGGTGATCGAGCCGACGGACGGCGTCTCCTGCTCCACGCAGCCACAATAGAAGAGGCATGGAGGTCACGCGAAACGTCGCCGTCGTCCTCTCCGGCGGGGGCATGAACGGGATCCTGCTGGAGCTCGGGTTCCTGCAGCGGCTGCGCGGCGACGAGCGGCTCTGGGAACGCGTCGGCTGGATCTATGGCACCTCGGCCGGTGCGCTTGCCGGCGTGATGGCCGCACTCGACCGCCTCGACGAGCTCGAGGAGTTCCTGATGGAGCTGCGCCCGGAGGAGACGTTCCGGCCCAACCGCCTCTGGCAGCTCCCCTTCACCGGCCTGCACGAGTACCGGCTGCCGGAGACGATCGCCACGCGGATCGCCCCCGCCGACGAGCTCGTGCAGGCGCTCCACGCGGCGCCGATCGAGCTCGTCGTGTGCGTCACCGACGTCGGCGACGAGGTCGGCGAGGGCGACGATCACGCCTTCGAGCGAACGTTCTCGTCGCGCACCACCCCGCCGGAGCTGATGGGCCAAGCCGTGCTCGCGTCCTCCGCGATCAGCGCGCTCGTGCTGCCGGTCGCGGTCGGCGACACGATCGGCACCGACGGCGGCTGGGTGCGCAACTTCCCCCTCGGGCACGCCTACGACAACCCGGACGTCGAGGAGATCGTCGCCTTCCGCTACCGCGCCAACTACCCGCGCTCGACCGCCGAGAACCTCCTGCGCCTGCGCAGGCGGCTGGAGCGGTTCCGCGCGGTGCCGCCGGTCCGCGCGTTGATCGCCGAGCTCGACGCGGCCGAGGAGCGGCGGGAGCGCGGCGAGCCCGCCCATCTGCCCGACATGCTCATGCGGCTGATGCGGGTGACGATCTCGCGCAACACGGCGCTCGAGGAGCGGCGCGCCACGGAGACGGACGCGTCGATGCGCGAGCTCGCCGCGCTCCGCGCCGACGTCGCCGAGATCGCCGGGCGCCACGCGTTGCCGTGGCGCCGTGGGCGCGCCGCCGCCGAGGTCGACGCGCGGTTCGAGTCGACGCGGTTCCCGTTCCGGCACGAGCGGCTGCTCCCCACCGTCGTCGTGCACGGCGACGCGGGTGACGCGGCGCTCGACCCCACGTTCCGTGCCGGGCTCGACTGGCCCGGGGAGACGAAGCGCGCGCTGATCGCGCGCGGCTACCAGCTCGCCGACGATGCGCTCCGCGCGGAGCGCGAGAAAGGGGAGGGAGAGGCCCCGGCATCAGGGACGAATGGTGTGCCCGGGCCTCTCGTCTCCTCGGGCGGGCGGCAGGGAGGGGGGTGACCCGCTCGCCCGCTCCTGTCAGCCCGTGCTGCTCGTGGGCTGGCGTCCGAGCGTCGCGGTGACGGACCGCTCCTGGTCGCCGCGGTAGGTCTTGAGCTCGATCGTGTCGCCGGGCTCGTGCGCGGCGAGGACGTCGCGCAGCTCGGCGACGGTCGTCACGCGCCTGCCGTCGGCAGCGACGATGATGTCGCCGCCGGTCGTGTAGCTGACCCCAGCCACGACCACGGGCGTGTCGCCGCCCTTGATCCCCGCTCTGGCGGCGCCGCTCCCCGGCGACACCTCCTCGACGAGCAGGCCGCTGTCGACCGGCAGCCGGAACGTGCGCGCGAGCTCGGGGTCGATCTCTCGTGCCCCGACGCCGAGGAACGCGCGATCGACCTGACCCTTCTCCAGGATCTGTGCGACGACGGAGCCGACGGTGTTGGAGGGGACTGCGAAGCCGATGCCGACGTTGCCGCTGCCTCCCGCCGTCTGGATCTGCGAGTTGACGCCGATCACGTCGCCGCGCACGTCGAACAGGGGGCCGCCGGAGTTGCCCGAGTTGATCGGCGCATCCGTCTGGATCACGTGGTCGATGGTCACGCCGTTCGGTGCGGTGACGTTGCGCTGCAGCGCGGACACGATCCCGGCGGTGACGGTGCGCTCGAGCCCGAACGGGTTGCCGATCGCGACCACCGGGTCGCCGACCTGCACGTTGTCCGAGTTGCCCAGCTGGAGCGGCGTCAGGGCGAGCGCGCCTGCGTCGACCTTCAGCACCGCGAGGTCGGTCGACGGGTCGACGCCGACGACAGAGGCCTTCAGCGTGTCCTGGTTCGAGAAGCTGACCTCGATCGAGTCCGCGCCGTCGACGACGTGGAAGTTGGTGACGATGTGCCCTTCCTTGTCGATCACGAAGCCAGAGCCCAGCGCCTGGCCGCCGAAGGCGCCGTTGCCCGGAGAGATGCTCGACGCGATCTGCACCACCGCGGGAGCGCTCCGGCGGTAGATCTCCTGGACCGGAAGCTCGGGCGTGACCGCCCCGGCGGCGGGCGCCGCCTCGGCGATCGTCTGCGAGACGACGGTGGTGGTCTCCTGCGGCAGCACGCCGGTGGCCCACGCGCCGCCGAGCGCCGCGCCGCCGCCGAGGAGGGCAGCGGCGGCGAGCGCGGCGAACGGGCGGACGCGGGACGGTCGGCCGGTCGACGGGGTGACGGGTGTCGCGGCCTCGGGAGGAGACGGGATCGGCTCCGGACTCGTCGGCCCGGGGGAAGAGGGCTGCTCGAAGCTCATGCCGCCGATTGTCATGGGCGCCGCGTGAACAGCGGGTTAGGCGGGGTTAAGGGCCGGTTGTGCAAGCGCCGCGGGGACGCCAGCGCGGGCGGCCCGCAGCCGAGCCGTCGGACCCACGCCGTACCCTGATCGCGGTGGGCAGCGAGGAACACGAGGACCACGCCCTCGTGCTGCGCGGCGCCGGCGGCTTCGTCGTGCTCATAGGGCTGATCGTGGCGACGTTCGTCTGGGGGATGGCGGTCAACGGCACCGAGCTCGCCACCTTCGGGCTCGTGGTGCTGACAACGGCGACCCTGCTCGACACCCTCTGGCTGACGCGGGCCTCGCGGGGGGCACTGACCGTCGCGGCGACGCTGGGCGCGTTCGCGATCGCGGGCTCCGCGATCGCGCTCGCCGTCGACTGGCGGCACGCGCGCTCGGTCGTGGCCACGATGCTCGTCCTGCTGGTCACCGTGGCGCCCGCGGCGCTCCTCCGCGCGATAGCGCGCCAGCCCGTGATCGACCGGCACACGGTCGGAGCCGTCGTCTCTCTCTACCTGCTGCTCGGGATGCTCTTCGCCACGCTGTTCTCGGCGATCGACGCGATCAGCAGCGCCCCGTTCTTCGTCGACGTCCCGGATGCCAACTACTCGGACTTCATCTACTTCAGCTACGTGACGTTGACGACGGTGGGCTATGGCGACCTCGTCGCCTCCCTCGACCTGGGCAGGGCGCTCGGGGTCACCGAGGCGCTCCTGGGCCAGATCTACCTCGTCACGGTGGTCGCCCTCGTCGTCGGGAACGTGGGCAGGGCGCGACGGCGCGC
>JAOUEK010000153.1 GCA_029858755.1 Thermoleophilia bacterium | reverse complement strand
GCCGAGAGCCCGGATCGACGCGATCTCGCGCCGCTCGAGGTCGGGGTGCGAGACGAGGTCGTGGAAGAGGGTGGGCGCGAGGTACAGCGACGTGATCCGCTGCTCCTCGACGAGTCGGAGCGCCTCGCCCGCGTCCCAGCGGGCCTGCGGCACGAAGCAGCCGCCGACGAGGTGCATGGCGAGCAGCGAGTGGATCCCCATCGTGTGGTACAGCGGCATCACGCCGAGCGTGCGGTCGCCCCAGAGGTAGCCGTGCTGGAGGGCCTGCGACCAGCCGCCGGCGCGATCGGCGGCGTGCGAGCGCGGGACGCCCTTCGGTCGGCCGGTGGTGCCCGAGGTGTAGAGCATCAGCGACGTCTCGCCCGGGTCGCGGTCGAGGGCTCCCGGGTGCTCCGCGCCGTCGGGCAGCGGGTCGGCGTCGCCGAGCACGACCTGGGCGCCGCAGTCGCGGACGCAGTAGTCGAGCTCCTCGTCGGAGAGCCGCCACGAGAGCGGGACGAACACCGCGCCCGCCCACTGGGCGGCCCAGTAGAGCAGCGCGGTCTCGAGTCTGTTGTCGAGCACCGTCGCCACCCGCTCCCCCGCCGCGATGTCGAGCCCACCGGCGATCCTGCGGACGCGCGGCATGAGCTCGCTGTAGGAGATGCCGGGGAAGGCCTCCAGCTCGGGGTGGCGCTCGCACGCGGCGAGCAGGCTCTGCGCGAGGTTCATGCCCTCCTCCGGGCGCGGGCCCCGTGCTCGCCGCGGCTCGCGTGCCGTCCACTTCCTTGTAACTGATCGTCACAAGGGAGTGCGCGGGGACGATCGGCGCCGAGGCTCACGTGCCCTCCGGTCGCGGCTCGTCGGCGGGCGGGAGGGCGCCGGCAGCCGCTTCCTCGATCGCGTCCACGATCGGCGCGTAGCCGGTGCAGCGGCAGAGGTGACCCGAGAGCAGGTCGACGATCTCGTCGCGCGTCGGCGTGCCGCGCGAGAGGAGGTCCTCGGCGGCCATCAGGATCCCCGGCGTGCAGAAGCCGCACTGCAGGGCGAAGTGCCGCCGGAACGCCTCCTGCAGCGCCGTCAGCGGGCCGCTCCCGGCGAGGCCCTCGACGGTCTGCACCTCGCAGCCGTCAGCCTGCACGGCCAGCAGCAGGCACCCGCGCACGGCGACGCCGTCGAGGCGCACCGTGCAGCAGCCGCAAACGCCGTGCTCGCAACCGACGTGCGTGCCGGTGAGCCCGAGGCGCTGGCGCAGGAAGTCCGTGAGCAGGAGCCGGTCCTCGACCGCCTCGCGGTGGCGCTGCCCGTTGACGACGACCTCGATCTCGGTCACGTCGCCCTCCGGATCGCGCGCTCCACGAGCACGCCCGTCAGGTGGCGCAGGTAGGCGGGGGTGGCGTGGATGCCTCCGGCGGGGTCGACCAGCGTCGCGGCCAGCGCGCCCGCCTCGTGCGCGAGCTCGTCGGACGGCGCGTTCCCGACGAGGAGTGCCTCGACCTCGGCGAGTGCCGTCGGGTGGTCGGTGACCGCGCCCACGGCGACCCGCGCCTCGCGGATCACGCCCTGGTCGTGACGGAGGACGGCCGCCGCCATCGCGAGCGCGTAGTCGCCTCCGCGCAGCGCGAGCTCCTCGAAGGCCGAGCGCTCCCCACCGCCCGGCGCCGGCCACACCGTCTCTACCAGCAGCTCGCCGGGAAGCAGCGTGGTCGTGTAGTGCGTGACGAACAGCTCCTCCGCGGGGAACGTCCGGCGGCCGTCCGGCCCCTCCGCGACGACCTCGCCGCCGAGCGCGACGAGGCAGAGCGGCAGCTCGGCCGCGCCGTCCGCGTGCGCCACCGAGCCGCCGACCGTGCCACGGTTCCGCGTCACCACGTGCCCGACGAAGGGCAGTGCTTCCCGCACGAGCGGGTGCGCGTGTGGCGAGCGCTCGAGCTCTGCCTGCCGGGTGGTGGCGCCGACGCGAACCGAGCCGTTCTCGCGCACGATGCCGTCGAGCCCGGCGCGGTTGAGGTCGACGAGCAGCTCGGGACGGAGAAGGCGGAGGTTGAGCGCCGGCACGAGGCTCTGCCCGCCCGCCAGGGGCTTGGCGTCGTCGCCGCCCTCGGCCAGCGCCGCCAGCGCCTCCTCCAGCGAGCGCGCGACCACGTAGCGGAAGGGGACGGGCTTCACCGGCCGCCGCCCTCCGGCGGGCGCTGCAGCAGCTCCCAGACGCGGGGCGCGGTCAGCGGCAGCTCGACGTCGTCCCGGCCGAGCGCGTCGGCGACCGCGTTCGCGATCGCGGCCGGCACGCTCATCGTGTTGCCCTCACCGATTCCCTTCGCGCCGAGTGCCGTGAACGGCGACGGGGTGGAGCGGTGGCCGATACGCGGTGTCGGGAGATCCGGCGCGGTCGGCGTCACGTAGTCGACGAAGGAGGCTGTCATCGGGTTGCCCCACTCGTCCACGACGTGGCGCTCGAACAGCGCAGCGCCGGCGCCGTGGGCGAAGCCGCCGAGCACCTGGCCGTCGGCGAGCGCCGGGTGCAGGAGACGCCCGGCGTCGTGCACGGTCACGTAGTCGAGGACGCGGACCTCGCCGGTCTCGGGCTCCACCTCGACCGCGCAGACGTCCGCGATGAACCCGTGCGCAGCCGAGGACGCCACGCGGTCCTCGGCGTCGGGGGGGTCGAGGTTCGGCGCCGACCAGTACGCGACGACGGAGAGGCCAGGCTCCATCCCCTCCGGCAGCCCGGCCGGGTTCCAGTGCACGCTGCCGGCGACGCGGCGCAGCGACAGCTCGGGCTCCTCGAGGTGCTCCCGCACCGCGTCCACCTTCGCGCGCAGCTGCGCGGCGGCGCGCTGCACGGCGCCCACCGCGACCCCGGAGAAGCGCGAGGAGTAGTTCCCGGAGGACACGGTCCACGGCACTGTCTGAGTGTCCATCTCGGAGAGCACGGTCACCTCGCCCGGCTCGATCCCGAGCTCGTCGGCGACGACCTGCGCGCAGACGGTGCGGTGGCCCTGGCCCTGCGGCGTCGTGCCGAGCCGCACGGTGACCCCGCCCAGCGGGTCGATCGTGACCAGCGCGCCCTCGGCGTTCCCCGACTTGGGCAGCGCCTGCGCGCGCTCGATCGCGGTCTGCGTGAGCGTGATGTAGCCCATGTTCGAGATCGAGGGCTCGACGACGCACGCGATGCCGACCCCGAGCAGCCGCCCGTCGGCGCGTGCGGCAGCGGCCTCCGCTCGCCGCCGTTCGTACCCGGACAGCTCGAGCGCCTGCTGGAGGCAGGCCGCGTAGTCGCCGGAGTCGTAGAGAGCGCCCGACGGCGTCCGGTACGGCATCTCCTCGGCGGGGACGAGGTTGCGGCGTGCCACGTCGGCGGGGTCGAGTCCCATGCGGCGCGCGGCGATCGCCATCGTCCGCTCCAGCGGGAGGTAGAGCTGCGGACCCCCGAAGCCCCGGTTGAGCCCTGACGGCAGCGTGTTCGTGAGCACGACACGGTTGCGCGCGGCCACGTTGCGCACGGTGTAGGCGCCGGAGAGCGACCCGTGCATGCGGTACAGGGTCGCCGGCTCCGGCGCGCGGACGTACGCACCAACGTCCTCGATCGCGTCGTAGCGCAGCGCCAGCAGCTCGCCGTCGTGCGCGAACCCGGCCTCGACCGTGGTCACGCGCTGCGTCGAGGAGGCGCTGCCGAGCAGGTGCTCCACCCGGTCCTCGATCCAGCGCACCGGCCGCCCCAGCTTCCTCGCCGCCAGGCCGATCAGGACGACGTAGGTGAAGATCGACGACTTGATGCCGAAGGAGCCCCCGGAGTCCGGCGGCGTCAGCAGGCGGAAGCGGGAGCCGCGGAGCCCGAGCGCGGCGGCGGCGACGCCGTGGAGGGTGAACGGTCCCTGGAAGTTCGCCCAGGCGGTCAGCGAGCCGGCCGCCTCGTCCCAGTCGGCGACGACGCCGTAGCACTCGACCGGCGTGCAGCTGAACCGCGGGAAGCGAAACGTCTCGTGGACGACGAGGTCGGCCCGTGCGAGCGCCTCGTCGACGTCGCCGTAGTGGAACGAGCGGTCATGGACACATGCGTCAGTCTCGCTCGCGGCCACCGGGTCGAGCACCGGGTCGAGCGGGTCGTAGTCGACCTCCACCAGCTCTGCCGCGTCCTCCGCCTCGTAGCGCGTGCGGGCGACGACGACCGCGACCGGCTCGCCCGCGTAGCGGGCGACGTCGACCGCCGCCGCGTAGAAGGGCACGGGGGAGTCGATACCGGCCGGAAAGGGCCGTGACAGGGCGCGCACGTCCTCGCCGGTGAGCACGCCGACCACCCCCGGTGCGTCGAGCGCCGCGCTCGCGTCGACCGTGATGCGGGCGTGGGGGAGCTGCGAACGCACGATGGCGGCGTGCGCAGCGCCGGGGACGGGATCGAGGTCGTCCATGAACCGGCCTCTCCCCCGGAGCAACGCCTCGTCCTCGAGCCTGGGCACGGACTGCCCCACCCAGCTCGCTCGCGTCTCTCGCGCGGTCGCCGTCCCCACGCCGACGAATCTACTCGACCGTCGCCGGGGTGAGGGGTCACCCCGCCTTGTGACGATCAGTTACGAGGACGGCGGCGGCTCAGTCTGTGCCGGCGAACGCGTACGTCCCGGCCACGTCCGGCGGCAGGTAGGCGGCGGACGGGCTGCCGGCCGGAGTGAAGAGACCGAGCACGGCCAGCTCGGCGTGCTCCTGGCGGTTCTCAACGATGTGCACCTCGCGCGGCGCGAGCCGGAAGGCGGAGCCCTCGGCCAGTTCCTCGACGACGTCGCCGAGGTGCAGCGCGCCGCTGCCGCGGAAGACCCAGACGATCTCGTCGTAGAGGTGGTAGTGCCACGGCGCCCGCCCGGGAGGGATGTAGCCGACGAAGAGCGTCGCCCGGGTGGAGCCGTTGTGGGGACCGTAGAGCACCTGGAACGAGCGGCTGCCCGTGGCCTTGCCGGGCTCGACCTCGTGGAGCTGCACGACGGGCTCCGTCGTGCCGAGCGGCGCGTGCAGGTCGACGTCGGCGCCGACCGTCATCGCGAGGCAGGTGAGGCCTTCGGGCCCGCTGTGAAGCTCGGCTCGGCCACCGGCGGGGACGTGCGCCGCCGTGCCGCGTGCGAGCGCGTGATGTTCGTTGTCGAGGCTCAGCGTGCCGGACCCCTCCACCGCGAACAGGAGCGTGTCTGCCTCATCTGCTCCGACCGTCGCCACGGCGGCGGAGCCCAGGCGCAGGGTGTGGAGCGTCAGCTCGGAGCCGTCCTGCTCCGGTACGAGCGCGACGTCCTCGACGCCCTCGCCACGCTGCGTGGCAGCAGTCGTGGCGTCGGTCGTGACCCGTGTCATGCCGTGTGCAGCATCGCACGACTCGGGGGCCGGCGGGCGTGGTGAGCCGCGTCGCGCGTCAGCGGCGCCAGAGCTCGGCATGGCGCTCCGCCGCCCGAGCGACGAGCGCCGCGTCGGGGTAGCCGTCGGCGAGGGCCCGGAAGGCATCCAGCACGGCGCGCGGGTCCCGCTTGTGCCGCCGGGCGGCGAGCGTCAGCGGCTCGCGGACGGCGCCGCCGCAGTGCGCGCACGGGAAGTAGATGTCCGACATCAGCTTGGCCGCGCGGCCGTCGGGGAACATGCGCAGGAGCTCGAGCACGGTCGTCGAGCCGCGGATCTCGCTGCCGACGTCGTCGTCGGGGCGCACCCCGGGCGCGACGAGGCCGGGGATCGACCGCGTCGAGG
>JAOUEK010000152.1 GCA_029858755.1 Thermoleophilia bacterium | reverse complement strand
GGCCGCAGCCGGGGCGAGGATCCGGCCGGCTCGCCTGCGCGGCGGCCCGCTCCGGCACGGCGCCGACCGACCGCTCGTGCTCGAGGCCGGGGGAGCCGCTCGAGCCAGGCCGGCAGCTACCAGCTTCGCCGTCCGAGCAGCCTGGTCGTCGCCGGGAGCACACCGCCCGCACGATCGTCGCGTCGATCAGGATCGCGACGGCAAGGCCGACGCCCTGCCCCTGTCGCTCCCCGAGGTCTCCGGGGAGGCTCGGGGAGAGCCCCCACCTGCGCAGGTCGGCGGCCACGGCGGGCAGCGGCGGTGAGCGTCGCCAGACGCCGGCACCCCGAGCGTGGAGAGGACGCTCGTCGGGCGCCTCCGCTCGCCCATGGTCCCTGCGCGACGACGTCGGCGTCTCGAGGAGGCGCTCCGGGGGCGCAGCGCGCTCGCATCGGACCCGCTTCGCGCGTGGGGGGGGGTTGCACCCGCCACCCGGGCGCGAGAGACTGCGCTTCTTCCCATCCGGGCGCCGGTGCTGGGCGCGCGGGCATACTCCTGCGATTCCGATGACCGAGATGTCAGATCACGACCGCATCCTCGCCGACCGCGCCCGGTACGTCTCGGGAGGCATCGCCACGCCTCGGCTGGTCGTCGCCCAGGCGGAGGGGGCGCGCGTGACCGACGTCGACGGGCGCACCTATCTCGACTTCGCCGGGGGCATCGGCTGCCAGAACACCGGGCATCGCTTCGCCCCGGTCGTGGACGCGATCAAGGCGCAGGCGGACGCGTACCTGCACCAGTGCTTCATGGTCGGCGTGTACGAGCCGTACGTGGAGGTGTGCCGCAGGCTGGCGGAGCTCTCGCCGTGCACCGGGGAGGAGCAGAAGTCGCTCCTCGTCAACTCGGGGGCGGAGGCGAACGAGAACGCGGTCAAGATCGCGCGGGCGGTGACGGGCAGGCCCGCCGTCGTCGTCTTCGACAACGCCTTCCACGGGCGCACGCTGCTGACGATGACGATGACCGCGAAGGTGAAGCCGTACAAGGCGGGGTTCGGCCCCTTCGCCCCCGAGGTCTACCGGGCGCCGGCGCCGTACCCGTACCGCGGCGTCTCCAGCGACGACGCGATCGCCGGCCTGAAGCGGCTGTTCAAGGCCGAGGTCGACCCTGCCACCGTCGCGTGCGTGGTGCTGGAGCCGGTGCAGGGCGAGGGCGGCTTCCTGGAGATGCCCTCGGACTATCCCGCGCGGCTGCTCGACGTCTGCCGCGAGCACGGGATCCTCTTCGTGGACGACGAGGTGCAGTCCGGTGTCGGGCGCACCGGCCAGGTGTGGGCGATCGAGCACTACCAGGGCGTCGAGCCCGACCTGCTCGTCTCCGGGAAGTCGATCGGCGGCGGGCTGCCGCTCGCGGCCGTCACGGGCCCCGCGGAGCTGATGGACGCCGTCGGCCCGGGCGGCCTCGGCGGCACCTTCGGCGGCAACCCGCTCTCGTGCGCTGCGGCCGTCGCGGTGCTGGACGCGGTCGCCGATCCCGGCTTCCTGGCGGAGGCTCGCGCCCTCGGAGAGACGATGCGCGCCCGGCTCCACGAGCTGGCGTCGAGTCGGCCCGAGATCGGTGACGTGCGCGGGCTCGGGCCGATGCTGGCGGTCGAGCTCGTCGATCGCTCCGCCGACCGAGCGAAGGCGATCGTCGACGCCGCCTTCGAGCGCGGCATGCTGCTGCTCTCGTGCGGCATCGACGGCAACGTGATCCGGCTGCTCGCGCCGCTCACGATCTCGGCCGAGGAGCTGGACGAGGGCTTCCGGGTCGTGGAGGACGCCTTTGACGCCACTGCCTGAGCCGGTACCCGACGTTCGGCTGCAGGGCATCACCAAGCGCTACGGGGACGTGCTCGCGGTCGACGCGATCGACCTGGAGATCGCGCAGGGGGAGTTCTTCACGATGCTCGGGCCTTCGGGATCGGGGAAGACGACCACCCTGCGGATGATCGCCGGGTTCGAGGTGCCCGACGAGGGCACGATCGAGCTCGCCGGCGAAGACGTCTCCCGCCAGCCGCCGTTCGACCGGCCGGTGAACACCGTCTTCCAGGACTACGCGCTCTTCCCGCACATGACCGTGGAGCAGAACGTCGAGTACGGGCTCGCGGTGAAGCGCGTCGCGAAGGCCGAGCGGCGCGCGCGGGCGTCCGAGGCGCTGGAGATGGTACGGCTGGGCGGCTACGGAGGACGCAAGCCGTCGCAGCTCTCGGGCGGTCAGAGGCAACGTGTCGCACTGGCCCGCGCAATCGTCAACCGGCCGAAGGTGCTGCTCCTCGACGAGCCGCTCGGCGCGCTCGACCTCAAGCTCCGGCAGGAGATGCAGATCGAGCTCAAGCGGATCCAGCAGGAGGTCGGGATCACCTTCGTCTACGTCACCCACGACCAGGAGGAGGCGCTGACGATGAGCGACCGGATCGCGGTCTTCAACCGCGGGCGCGTCGAGCAGGTGGGCCCCCCGGCCGTGGTCTACGAGCACCCCCGGAGCGAGTTCATCGCCGACTTCGTCGGGGTCTCGAACGTGATCGAGCGAGGAGGCCGCCGCTACACCGTGCGGCCGGAGAAGATCCACGTGCTCGGAGACGGCGATGCGCCGCAACCGGGTGCGCGTGTGGAGGAGGGTGTGGTCCACGACGTCCAGTACGTCGGGCCCGTGACCCGGTACCACGTCACCCTCGACGGAGGCGGTGAGCTCCAGGTGCTGTCCCAGAACCTGGAGGAGACCTCGAGCGAGGTGCTGGCGAGTCAGGGACGCCGCGTGCGGCTGCAGTGGCGTCCGGAGCAGGAAGCGGTGATCGTCGAAAGGGAGGAAGAGAGGGTATGAAGGAGCAGAGACGGCGACTCGGCCTGTGGGCCGTGCTCGCCCTCACGGTGGGGGCTCTGGCGATCGTCGCCGCCGGGTGCGGCGGGGACGACGGCGGCTCGTCGAGCACGCAGGTCGAGGGGCTCGGGACGTCGCTGGAGGAGATCCAGCAGCAGGCTCGGGACGAGGGGCAGGTCGACCTCGTCGCGTGGGCCGGGTACGTGGAGGACGGTTCCACCGACCCGAACGTCGACTGGGTGACCGACTTCGAGAACGAGACCGGCTGCCAGGTCAACACGAAGCTCGGCAACACCTCCGACGAGATGGTGACGCTGATGCGGACCGGCAACTACGACAGCGTCTCGGCGTCCGGTGACGCGACGCTTCGCTTGATCGCCGGCGGCGACGTCGCACCCGTCGACACCGACCTGATCCCGAACTACGCCGACGTCTTCGAGGGGCTGAAGGACCAGCCGCACAACTCGGTCGACGGCCAGATGTACGGCGTTCCCCACGGCCGCGGCGCCAACCTGCTGATGTGGCGGACGGACAAGGTCGACCCGGCCCCCGACAGCTGGGGCGCGGTGTTCGACTCGAGCTCGCCGTACAAGGGCAACGTGACCGCCTACGACAGCCCGATCTACATCGCCGACGCGGCGCTGTACCTGAAGGCGACTCAGCCCGAGCTCGGCATCGACAACGTCTACGAGCTCGACGACGAGCAGTTCCAGGCGTCCGTCGACCTCCTCAAGCAGCAGAAGCAGGTGATCGGCAAGTACTGGTCGCTGTACACCGACGAGATCAAGCAGTTCACGTCGGGCGACAGCGTGATCGGAACCACGTGGCAGGTGATCAAGAACCTGCTCGACGCCGAGAAGGTGCCGGTCGAGGTCGTCCTCCCGAAGGAGGGCGCGACCGGGTGGTCGGACACGTGGATGATCTCCGCCACGTCCAAGCACCCGAACTGCACCTACCTGTGGATGAACCACATCATCAGCCCGGAGGCGAACGCCGCCGTGGCCGAGTGGTTCGGCGAGGCGCCCTCGAACGCGCTCGCGTGCGAGCAGACCTCCGATCCGAACCATTGCGCCACCTACCACGCGGATGACGAGGAGTACTTCGCCCAGGTCGCCTACTGGAGCACGCCGGAGGCGGACTGCGGCGACGATCGCGGGGAGGTCTGCAAGGACTACTCCGAATGGGTGACGGCCTGGACCGAGATCAAGGGCTAGCTCGCACCACCGTGCGGTGGGGCTCCGACGCCGGCCGAGCCGGCCTCGGAGCCCCACCTCGCGGAGGCGCGAGGAAGCGGGACCGATGAGCGAGTTAGCCGGTGACAGCGACGTCGTGGCGAGCAGCGGCCCGGGGCGCCGCCTCTCCGCGTTCCTCTTCCGTCATCGGCGGCTCCAGCTCGGCGGCCTGCTCGCCGGCCCCATCGGCTGGCTCGCGATCGCCTACCTGGGCTCGCTCGCCGTCCTCTTCCTCACCTCGCTGTGGCGGCTCGACCCGTTCTCGGGGAAGGTGATCCACGACTACGGGTTGCAGAACTTCGAGGAGCTGGCGTCGAACCCCGTCTACCGGACGATCACCATCCGTACCGTCGGCACCGCTGCCGCCGTCACGGCCGCGTGTGCGCTGATCGCGTTCCCGATCGCCTACTACATGGCGCGCATCGCGACCGATCGCACCAGGCGACTGCTCGTGATCGCCGTGCTGATGCCGCTGTGGGCCAGCTACCTCGTGAAGGTCTACGCGTGGCAGATCCTGTTCCAGCGCGATGGGCTGCTGGACTGGCTGCTGTCGCCCTTCGGGCTCTCGAGCCCCTTCGAGATCTCCGGCACCGCCGAGTGGAAGCAGTACGCGGCCGTGTGGATCACGTTCACGTACCTGTGGCTGCCGTACATGATCCTGCCCGTCTACGCGGGGCTGGAGCGGATCCCGTCCTCGCTGCTGGAGGCCTCCTCCGACCTCGGCGGCAGGTCCGGCACGACCTTCCGGCGCGTGGTGCTGCCGCTCGCGTTCCCGGCCGTCGTCGCCGGGTCGATCTTCACCTTCTCGCTCACGCTCGGCGACTACATCACGCCGCAACTCGTCTCGAGCACGCAGTTCATCGGCAACGTGGTCTACGCGAACGTCGGCATCGCCAACAACCTGCCCTTCGCCGCCGCTTACGCGACGGTGCCCGTGGCGATCATGGTCGTGTACCTCGTCGTCGCCCGCCGGCTGGGCGCCTTCGAGCACGTCTGATGACCGAACGCCCTCTCACTCGCTGGCTGCTCCGCATTGTCACGTGGCTCGTGCTCGTGTTCATCTACGCGCCGCTGGTCGTGATCGTCCTCTACTCGTTCAACGCGCGAAGAACCCTGAACTGGCCGCTGGAGGAGCTGACGCTCAAGTGGTGGGGCAAGGCCTTCGACAACCCCGGCGTCAGGGACGCGTTGTGGACCTCGGTCAAGGCGGGGCTCGGGGCGACGGCGATCGCGCTCGTGCTGGGCACGCTGGCCGCTCTCGCCGTGTCGCGCTACGCCTTCTTCGGGCGGGACACGGTCTCGTTCCTGCTGCTGCTGCCGATCGCTCTGCCGGGGATCGTCACCGGCATGGCGCTCAACGCCACCTTCAACACCGCCGGCATCTCGCTCGGGATGTTCACGATCATCGTCGGCCATGCCACCTTCTGCGTCGTGCTCGTCTACAACAACGCGGCGGCGCGGCTGCGCCGCACCTCGCGCTCGTTCGAGGAGGCGTCGGGCGACCTCGGCGGGGACACGTGGCAGACGTTCCGCCGGGTCACGTTCCCCCAGATGCGGAGCGCCTTGCTCGCCGGTGCGCTCCTGGCGTTCGCCCTCTCGTTCGACGAGGTGATCGTGACGACGTTCACGGCCGGGCCGGACCAGACG
>JAOUEK010000151.1 GCA_029858755.1 Thermoleophilia bacterium | reverse complement strand
GCGCTGCCGGCTTCCCGGGGCCCCACCGACTGCGGGCTGCGTGCGCGCGCTCGGCTACCGTGCCCGCGTGCCCGGTGACGCGGTGATCGAGACGTCGGCTCTGCGCAAGCGGTACGGCCCCGTCGAGGCGCTCGCCGGGATCGACCTCGCCGTTCCTGTTGCGAGCGTCTTCGGCCTGCTGGGGCCGAACGGCGCCGGCAAGACGACGGCGGTGCGGATCCTGACGACGCTGCTCCGGCCCGACAGCGGCGAGGCGCGCGTGGCGGGGCTCGACGTCGTGCGGGAGGCGCCTCTGCTGCGGGAGCGCATCGGTCTCGCCGGCCAGTACGCCGCCGTGGACGAGAACCTGACCGGGTTCGAGAACCTGGAGATGGTCGGCCGCCTCTACCACCTCGGGCGCCGCGCGGCCCGGGGGCGGTCGCGGGAGCTGCTCGAGGCCTTCGACCTCGTGGAAGCCGGCGACCGGCTCGTACGCACCTACTCGGGGGGCATGCGCCGCCGACTCGACCTCGCCGCCGCGCTCGTCGCGCGGCCGCCCGTGCTCTTCCTCGACGAGCCGACCACGGGCCTCGATCTGCGCAGCCGCCTCGCCCTGTGGGAGGCGATCGAGGCGCTCGTCGGCGACGGCACGACCGTCCTGCTCACCACGCAGTACCTCGACGAGGCCGACCGGCTCGCCGACCGGCTCGCCGTGATCGACCACGGCAAGGTGATCGCCGAGGGGACGCCGGACGACCTGAAGGCGGACGTCGGCGGCGACCGCCTGGAGGTTCATCTCGTCGATCCGGCGCAGGCGCACGCCGCTGCCGCCGCGCTCGCAGGCATCGCCGCCGGCGAGCCGACCTTCGACGACGGGCTCGTGCGTGTCCCCGTCCGCGGGCGAGGCGGGGCGATCGCCGAGGCCGTCCGCCTCCTCGACGACGCGGGCACCGCGGTCGACGACATCGCCCTGCGCCGCCCGACGCTCGACGACGTCTTCCTCGCACTCACCGGGCACGCAGCCGAGGCGCACGAGACGGAGGAGCCTCGGGAATGAACGTGAGGCACGCGCTCACGGACACGCTGGTGCTGGCGGAGCGGAGCCTGCTGCGGGTGCGCCGCCAGCCCGACCTGCTGATCGGCTACACGGTGCAGCCCGTGATGTTCGTGCTGCTCTTCGTGTTCGTCTTCGGCGGCGCGATCTCGACGCCCGGCTTCGACTACGTCGACTTCCTGATGCCCGGGATCATCGTGCAGTCCATGGCCTTCGGCGGCTTCGTGACCGCGCTCGGGCTCGCCGACGACATGAAGAAGGGCCTGATCGACCGCTTCCGCTCCCTCCCCATGACCCCGGGCACCGTGATCACCGGGCGCACGCTCGCCGACGTCGGCCTCAACGTCGTGCAGCTCGTGGTGATGATCGGCGTGGGCCTCGCCGTCGGCTTCTCGTTCGCGACGAGCGTGCCGGACGTCGTCGCAGGGCTGGCGCTGCTCCTGTTCATCGGCTACGCGTTCTCCTGGGTGTTCGCGTTCATCGGGCTGATCGCGTCGTCGCCGGAGGCCGCGAACGCGTACGGCTTCACGATTATCTTCCCACTCACGTTCGTCTCCTCGGCTTTCGTCCCCGTGCAGTCGATGCCCGCCTGGCTCGAGCCGCTGGCGAGCGTCAACCCGTTCACGGTCATGGTCGACGCCGTGCGCGCGCTCTTCATCGGCACCCCCGCCGGGAACAACGTCTGGCTCGCCGTCGCCTGGGCGACGGGGATCGTCGTCGTCTTCGGGACGCTCGCGATCTGGCGCTTCCGCCGCGTCGTCACCCGCTGACCCGCGCTGCGAGCGGGCCGACCCCGTGCGGTGCCGGTGGCGCGCTACCCTCACGCCGCGCCCCCGTAGCTCAGTGGATAGAGCAGCGGTTTCCTAAACCGCGTGCGCTGGTTCGATTCCGGCCGGGGGCATCGGCCGCGCTGCCGACGGGCGAGGGGACGTTCGCAGCGGGCACGGGCCGCCCGAGGATGACGGTGGCAACGCTTGCGGCCCGGCTGCGCGTCGCGGAGCATTGCTCGGTCCCCGCGACGCGCACCCCGCGCTGGCTATCGGCCGATCGTCAGAGACAAGTTGTCGGCGTAGCCGTCGTTGTAGCTACCGGACGTCCTGTTGGCGCTGAGTGTCACGCGAATCGTCCGTGTTCCCTTCGGGATCGAGCCCGCGACCGTCTGTCGGATCATCCCGGTCTGGAGCTTGCGGGCCGCCGAGCCGACCGGGCCGAGCTTGAGCATCGTGCCGAGCCGAGCGCCAGATTGACCGAGGAACACGGCGGTCGCGATCAAGGAGTCGTCCTGCCCGCCGTATCCACCGAGGTATCCCGAGAGCGTCCCTTTCGCCTTGCCGGAGTCGATCAGCTGCTTCTGCGAGGCGACGGAGATGGTCTGGGTGACGGCCGAGCTCGCGTTTCCAGGCCCGCCCGCGAAGAACTTCGCGCCCCCATGGACAGCGGTGCTGGTCTGGGTGCCGGGAAAGTCGGACGCCCCGTACTCGACAACGGTGAAGCCTCCCCGCCGCTTCCACCCCGGAACTTCCGGAACGACGTCGTAGCCGTTGGGAGACGCCGCTCCCTGCTCTGCGTTGCCGTTCACGATGAGGTTCTTCGCGGTCGATTGCGCGCCTGCCGTCAAGGACATGCCGAGCGCGACGACCGCGATGCCGATCGCCGCGAAGGCCGCCCGATGGCCTCGGTCGGTCCAGGTCATGAGACACCTCCGTGGATGTTGTGGGATGCGGCACCGCTCGTACCGTCTCGGTTGTCTCGACCTGCCGCTCGCGGCGCGAGAGAGCGCCGCCACCGGCGTCGGAGACCTCGTCGTGCGACCTCTGCGGCAGAGAAGGCGTGCCAGGGATCCGTCAGCATGCGACGAGGGTCGCAGCGAGCGCGCCGGGGTCGCAACCGGGAAACCCCCCTACTTTGGTCACGGCTCGCGAGGACTCGTTTCTCGCCCCGCAACGTGCGATTCTCGCCGGGGCCATTGCGGTCTACCCCGATCCCTTCTGCCGAAAGCACGTCGCGGAAGCGCGTCGGACTTTCGGCGGCTGGGCGGTTTCCTAAACCGCGTGCGCTGGTTCGATTTCGGCCGGGGGCATTCAGCCCCGCCCGAGGGAGGTCTCGAGGCCCCGGGGAGCTTCGGTGGCTCCGGTAGCGGGCTCGGCCCTGGTGAAGGAGAGGCTCGTGCGGTGGACCGAGGAAGCTCGGGCCGGCACGAGTGGCGGCGGCGCCCGCGCGTCGGTGGAGGCGCCGCTCGTCCGAGGCACCTTGGGCGGCGGTTCAAGACCGCGTGCGCACGTCCGAATCGTGGGGACAACTCCCGATCATCGGCACGTCATGGAGAACGCCCTCCGGGCGCCCACGCGACATCGGCGCGGCGCCAGACCCCGCGCGCAGGGAGCCACGGCTCGAGGCGGTCCGCCGGCGGCGTCTCGTGCGCGCCGACCACGAGCGCGCCTCCGTGGCGCAGCGACCGGCGCAGGTGCTCGGCGACCGTGCGCTGCACGTCGTCGGCGAAGTAGGTGAAGGCGACGTTGCGGCAGAGGACGAGGTCGAACGGCCCTGGTGGCGGGTCGTCGCGCACGTCGTGCTGCACGAGGTGGACGCGGCCCCTGACGGCGAGGTGGAGGCGCCCGTCGTCGAAGGCCCGTGCGCGGAGGCCGGCGGGCAGGTCGCGCAGGCTGCTCTCGGGGTAGCGGGCGGCGCGGGCGCGGTCGAGCAGGCCGGCATCGACGTCGGTGGCCAGCACGTCGATCGCGACCCCGGCGTCGATCGCTGCGAGCACGAGCGAGTACGGCTCCTCGCCCGAGGCGCAGCCGGCGCTCCAGGCCGCGACCGACGGCCCGAGAGCGGGGAGCACGAGGTCACGCAGCGTCTCGAACACGGCACGGTCTCGCCAGAACCGCGAGATGGTGATGCGGCAGCAACGGTCGAGCTCCGCCCACTCCTCCGCGTGCGCCTCCAGGTGGCGGCGATATGCGGCGCCGTCCGTCAGACCGAGGGCATCGAGCCTTCGGGCGACCCTGCGGCAGACCTGGCGCCGGACCTTGCGGAACCCGTCCCAACGCAGGCCGAGCCGGGGCAGCGCCCACTGCAGCAGCTCGACGCACTCGCCGTCCGTCACCACGAGACCTCGCCCACGTGTCTACCACCTGGCGCGGGCGTGCGGCTGCGCGGCACCATGTCCGTGTGACGGGCTGGCCGTCCACGCCCGCCGAGCTGGTTGCGGAGCAACAGCGCCTCGCCGTGACGCGCGTCGAGCCGTGGCGCCCCGTCGACGAGTGCCTGATCGGCGGCTGCTTCGTGTGCTTCCCACGTGGCGGGCACTGGCCCCGGCGGAGCGGGCGATCGCGCCTGGGCAGCGGCGGCTGCGGGCGGTGAGGTGGTGATCGTCGAGGGAGCGGCGGGCGCGGCGTACGAGGCGGGCCTGCTGGCCCTGCGCGAGGGGGCGCTGCTGGAGCTCGCCGTCCGCGCGCTGCGCGCGGCGCCAGACGTGCTGCTCGTGAACGCGACCGGTCGCGACCATCCCCGGCGCGCCGGGCTCGCCACGCACCTGGGCGCGATGCTCGGCCTCCCCACGGTGGGCGTGACACATCGCGCCCTCGTCGCCCACGGCGACCGGCCGTCCGACGAGGCCGGCGGACGGAGCCCTCTCCTCCTCGACGGCGAGTGCGTCGGCGCCTGGCTGCGCACCCGTCCCGGTACCCGCCCGCTCGCGGTCCACGCGGCGTGGCGCACCGACCCGGATGTCGCCGTGCGCGTCGTGCTCGCCGCCACGCGCGGGGCTCGCACGCCGGTGCCGCTCCGTGCGGCACGTCGCGCGGCGCGCTCGGCACGCGCGGCGACATGCTCGGCCGCTGTGGGAGACTGACGGCGACGATGAGCCGAGCAGTCGCGAGCGCCGCCGTCGTGGCCGCAGCGGTCTTCGCGACGGGGTGCGGAGGAGGCGAGACGAGAACCGCGCCTGCCGACGAGCTCGGGCCGGCGGGACAGTGGGTCGCTGTGCTCACGCTGACCAGCACCGCGTTCGTGGGGGGCGACCCGATCCCCGCCCGGCATTCGTGCGACGACGCGGATCTCTCGCCGGGGCTCGCCTGGAGCGGGCTACCCGAGGGCACCGCGTCGCTCGCCCTGCTCGTCGACGATCCGGACGCGCCGGGCGGCAGCTTCACGCACTGGCTCGCGTGGGACCTCGACCCGGCCGCGGGCGAGCTGCCCGAGGGCGCGGCGGCGCTCGCCGATGGCCGCAACGGCTTCGGCGGTCGCGGCTACCGCGGCCCCTGCCCGCCACGGGGCGGCCCGCACCAGTACCTCTTCCGCCTGTATGCGCTCGACGCCCCACTATCCCTCGAGCCGGGAGCGGACAAGGCCGCGTTCCAGGCTGCGCTCGCCGGCCACGTGCTCGGCGCCGGCGAGCTGACCGGCACCTACGAACGCTGACGAGGGGCGGGAGCCGAACGCACGCCGCTCACACCCCGACAGGGGCCGGTCGCCGCCGGTCCACCGCCGCGCTTCGCGGGGGCGAGTCAGACGAGCAGGTGTGAGGCCAGCATGCACGCGACGGCGCCGAGCACCACCGGCACCGACCCCCTCCTACGCCGAAGGCTGCGCCCCGAGACACCCGCCGCGAACAGCTCGCCGCAAGGCTCGGTCTCCCCCTCCACCCCGCACCCCCACCGGGCATCGTCACCCGCCGCCCGCCAAAGCAATGAGCGGGCGACACGACCGGCCGCGCCTCTCACG
>JAOUEK010000150.1 GCA_029858755.1 Thermoleophilia bacterium | reverse complement strand
ATGCGTCCTGGAGCGTCCCGACCTTGGCGAGCGACAGCTTCTCGTGGTTCGGCCCTCTCGGGGTGCTCGCGGTGGTCGGAGCAGCCGGCGGCGCGATTCGCATGGTCCGCGCGTTCTTGCTCGACCCGGTAGCCCTCGTGCTTGTTCTGGCGCCGGCGGCATGGCTGATCATGTTGGCCTTCACCATCACATACGACCCGTGGCGCGGCAGGTTCGTCATCTTCCCCGTGGCGCTGAGCGCCGCCCTCTGGGGCCTCGCTCTCCGCCGAAGACCCGTCGCAGCCGCCGCAGCGGCCGTGGCGGCGACAACGGCGCTGCTCTCGCTCGTGAACTCGTACGAGAAGCCGTCCGGTCTACGCCTTCTGCAGAGCAACCCACCGCAGAGCATCTGGTCACTCGATCGGTGGCAGGTACAGACCACCGTACGCACCGAGATGGCTCCGGTACTTCGCTTCCTCGAGGAGAACGTGCCCCAGTCGGCAAGCGTCGCGCTCGCGATCGGACAGGATGATTTCGGCTATCCGGCTTTCGGATCTCATCTCTCCCGGATGGTGGTGCTGGTGCCCGAACCGTCGACGTCCACCTTCTCCGCGGCACGATGGCTCATCGCGAACCCCGCGCGCGTAGGGAGCGTCTCCCGCGAGTGTTGGCGACAGCAGCTCGAGACAGAGGACCAGTGGGCGGTCTTCGCGAGTAAGGGCAGCTGTGAGACGACCCCCGCCTCCCCGTGAGATCGGCGAGTCAGCTGAGCGCGTCGCGATACACGCCGAGCATCGCGTCCCCCTCGACACCCTCTCCGAAACACGCGAGCGCACGTTCCCGGGCGGCCCGCCCGTACTCCCGGCGGAGCTCCGTGTCGCCGAGCAGCCGCTCCAGCGCCTCGCGCAGCGCCGTCGGGTCGCGCGACGGCACGAGCAGCCCGGTGACCCCGTCCTCGACCGCGTCGAGGAGCCCGCCCACAGCGGTCGCGACGACGGGCCGGCCGTGCCCCATCGCCTCGCGTGCGACCATCCCGTAGCCCTCGCGGTGCGAGGGGACGACCACGACAGCGGCGCGCTCGTACCACGGGCCGAGCTCGTCGTGCGGCACCCAGCCGACCGCCTGCGGCAGCACGTCACGCAACGGGCCGTCCCCGACGACGACGAGCGGCAGCGCGGCTGCGGCCGCCGCCAGCTCGCGGACGCCTTTCTCCTCGGAGAGCCGGCCGACGTACAACACGTGCGGCGGCTCCTCCGCCTCTGCGACCTCCGCGGGGAGGTCGACCGCGCTCGGGACGACGCGGACGTCCCTGGCGCCGAGCGCCGCGGCGTCGGCGGCGAGCGCGGACGAGGCACACACGACGACGCGGGAACGTCGGATCACCCAGCGAAACGCCCATGGCAGCCGGTTGGCGAGCGCGACGTCGGAGCCCCAGAGCTGCAGCACGACGGGCTTGCCGGTGGCGAGGGCCGGGATCCCGCTCGGGATCCAGTGGGCATGGACGACGTCGGCTCCGCGCGCCGCTCGTCGGGCGGCGCGCGCGAAGGAGGCGAGGAAGACCGGCAGCAGCAGCACGAGCCATGGCCGCCGCCGCAGGTTGCCGGGGATCCCGTGCCCGTAGGCGACGCCGAAGTGCCGGAACGCCGCCGGCGAGACGACCTCGATCTCGGCTCCTGCGGCCCGAGCGCGCTCGACTGCCGCGCGGACGAAGATTCCGGCGGCGTCCCCCTCGTACCGCGGGTACGAGGTCGTGAGCACCGCGACCTTCATGCCGCGAGCCGGCGGCCGAAGACGGCGGCGGGCGCGATCGCGAGCAGGGCGACCACGAAGAAGTAGTAGAAGCTGATCGTGAGGTAGAAGGCGTTCGCGGCGAGGGTGCCGACCAGCGCCGCGGTGAGGCCCCAGGCGAGCGGCCGGACGCGCGCGGCGACGGCGTCGCCGGCAGCCGCCAGCGCCCTCCCCACCCGCCGGGCCAGGGCGAGCCTCCGGAAGAGGTACACGACGAACGCGGCGAAGACGAGCGCGCCCACGAGCCCTGTCTCCACGAAGAGGGCGACGTAGAAGGAGTGCGGGCCGAAGTCGGTGCGCCCGGTGACGAACTCGTAGTACACGGAGAAGTTGTTCAGGCCGAGCCCCAGCAGCGGGTTCTGGGAGAGGATGTCCGGGATGAACTCGTAGACGCCGAAGTGAGTCGACGCGCCGCCGCCCCCGGTGCCCACGCGTGCGCGCAGCACCTGCTCGAAGAAGCCGGCCCGCGAGGCGACGACGGCGAGCACGACGGCACTCACGCCGGCGAGCGGCAGGAGGAAGCGCGCCGAGAGCAGCTTGCGCCGGTACGGGACGGCGAGCACGGCGAGGCCGCAGGCCAGGCCGAGCAGCCCGCTCCGCGAGAGCGTCGCCAGCTCGACCACGAGGCCGAACGCGAGGCCGAGCATCAGCGGCGTGCGCAGCCGGTGGCCCCGCTCGAGGCGCAGGTAGATCGGCAGCAGCACGAGCAGCGGGACGATCAGCTCGATGCCCAGGTGGTTCGGGTCGCCGGTGAGCGCGTTCGGGCGGTAGACGCTGGCCCCCTCGACGGCGCCGAAGACGTTGATCTGGCTCGTGCGCCCGGTGATCGGCTGCACCAGCGTGGCGTCGAGGTTCCCGCCGCCGACCTCGGCCACCGCGAGCTGCGCGACACCGTAGACGGCGTTCAGCCCCACGCCGATGCAGAACGCGGCGAGCGTCGCCCAGTAGAAGCGCTCGCCCCGCCGCACGACGAGCGCGAGGCCGGCGACGAGGAACAGGAAGTGGAGCAGGAACTTGACCATGCCCTTCCACCACTGCTGGAGCGACTCTGCCGTGTCGAGGTTGAAGTAGCCGAGCAGGTAGACGGCGCCGAAGGCCAGGAAGAACGCCGCCGCGACCCCCGCACAGCGGGCGAAGCGCCCGTCGAAGCGCTCCAGGCGGTGCAGCGCGAAGGCGATGAGGAAGAGACCGGTGAGGACGTCGGACAGCGACAGCGACCCCGCCACCTCCCACTGCACCTTGGCGAACGTGACCGTGACCACGGTCGCGAAGAACAGCCACTCGACGACGGGTGCCCGCTCGCGCCTGCTCACACGAGAGCCTCCATCAGCTCCACGAGCTCCTCCACGCGGGCCCGCCGCGACAGCCGCTCCTCCCACTCGGGGTCGAGCTCGACGTCGGGGAGGCCGCCCTCGACGAAGCGGGAATGGAGACCGGTCAGCGCCTCGCGGATGCCGTCCACGTCGTCGGGCGCGGCGACGGGGCCCGCCTCGACTGCACCGAGCAGCTCGGCCGCCGCCCCGCCCTCGGGGACGGCGGCCAGCACCGGCCGGCGCACGGACAGGTACTCGAACACCTTCCCGGAGAGCACGCCCCGTCCACGGCCGCCGGCCTCCGGGATCAGCAGCAGCAGCGCCTCGGAGTCCCGCTGCAGCGCGAGCGACGTCGCGCGCGGCGCGTAGGGGATCAGCTGCAGCCGGTCGCCGAGGCCGAGCCCCTCGGCCCACACACGGTCGGCGGTGCGGAAGTCGCCGAGGAAGCGGGCGACGACGTCGAGCCCCGAGTCGGCGAGCGCCTGCAGGAACGGCCGGGGGTCGCGCTTCCCGAAGAAGCTCCCCGTGTGCGTGATCCGCATCCGCTCACCCGGCCGGTACGCGAGCCCGGCGACGTCGTCGAAGTCGCAGCCGTTCGCGATCACCCGCACCTCGCCGCGTGCGCCCAGTCCACGCATCTCGTCGGCGATGAACTCGGCCACGCAGGTGACCCCGTCCGCCTGCGAGGCGACGACGTGGGCGGTGCTGCCCCGCAGCCGCTCCTTCACCCGGGTCGCCGCCGTGTCGGCCCGGCGGTGCACGTGGCCGGTCAGCGAGTCGCGGACGTCGGCGATCCAGCGCGCGCCGGTGACCCGCTTGACCGCGGCGCCGACCAGGTGCACCGAGCCCGGCGGCGAGGTGGTGAGCACGACGTCGATGCCGTGCTCGCGCACCAGCCTGATCGCAGCGGGCACCGCGGTGAGGGCCCAGCTCGCGTTCTCGTCCGGGACGATCAGGCGCCGCCCCAGCAGGCGCGCCTGCGTGAGCGCCCGCTCGACCCCCTCCTTGCCGTGCAGCTCCTCCGCCGGCTTGCGGCCGCCCGGCCCGAGGTAGCGGGCCCGGTGCACCCACGCCTGCGTCGGGAGCCGCACCCCGTCGTCGCGGTGCACCCAGCGAGGGTCGTCGGGCGCGAGCACGTGCGTCTCCACCCCGAGCGCGGGCAGGTACTGCGCCAGCTTCAGCGGGCGCTGCACGCCGCCGCCCGCCGCGGGCGGGAAGTAGAAGCTGACGAGGAGCGCCTTCACCGCCGGCGATGGTACTGCCGACGTGGCGGCGCCCGGGCTCAGCGGGCAGGCCGGGAGGCCAGCGGCGCGACTGGGCCGCCCCGCCGAGGCCCTCCGGCGGCCGCCAGAACGGCTTGCCCAGGTCCTCCCACTTCCGGAGCCAGCGCTCGTCGATCACCGCGTCCACCTCCTCGATCAGCCGGTCGAGGTAGGCGATGCGACGTGTCGAGGACGTAGCCGTCCTCGAGCACCAGCCGCTCACGGCCGTCGGCGCAGCCGTTCTCGTCGAGCAGCTCCTCGAAACGCTGCTCGCAGAGACGCCGGCGCAGCTCGATCAGCGGCGCGCGCTCCCTGTTCCACCAGCGCGATGCGCGAGGTGCGGTCGATACCGGGCAGACGCATGTCGTCGTATTCGAGCGCCTTCGCGAGCGGCCTCAGCGCTCGATTCAGCCCTGCCGTCATCTGGGCCGATCATCGCAGGACGCTCCCGGGCAGCGCTATCGTCGCCTCCGTGCTCCTCGTGCCGCACGCGGAGGGAACGGTCGTCGTCGCCCAGCCCGCGCACGGGGAGACCTGCGCCCAGCTCGGGCGCGCCTGGGGAAACGACCTCATGGGTCGGGTGCAGCCGGTCGACGACGTCCTGCTCGCAGCGGCACGCCACGACGACGGCTGGACGGTGTGGGAGCGCACGCCGACGCTCGACGCGGCGACCGGCCTTCCGCACACGTTCGCGACGGCGCCGTTCACCGTGCACCTGGCGATCCACGCCCGGTGGTCACGAGAGCTGGCCACTGAGAACGCCTACGCCGGGCTCCTCGTCTCGCTGCACCACGCGTCCTTCTTCGCGAGGCCCGGCAGGATCGGGCGCCTGCGGGCGGGCGGCCGCCGGATCGCGGCCTTCCTCGACGAGCTCGACGTCCTCTGCCGCGAGCTGCGACTCCGGCTCGACGCGTCGGACGACGAGGTCGAGCGCAACCGCCGGCTCGTCCGCACCTGGGATGGGATCTCGCACGACCTCCTGGTCAACGTTCTGCCACGGGTGAGGAGCGACGTGCCGGCGTTGGAGGGAGCCCGCGAGCTCACGATCGCCCGCGACGGTGACCACTTCACCGTCGAGCCCTGGCCCTTCGGGCCCGGTGTCGTCACCGTGGCGACACGCGGGCGGCTCCTGCGAGAGACGTTCTCCGACGAGGGAGAGATGCGGCAGGCGCTCGACGCCGCGCCGTGGGTCGAGCTGAGCTACGAGCTCCGACCGACCTGACCGCCGCGCCCGCGCGCCGCTGCTCAGCGGGCGAGCAGGTCGAGCGCGGCCTGCTCGATCTCCTGCTCCGACACGAGCACGAGGCGGGCGGCGTGACCCAGCGGGACGAACGAGTCCTTGCTCGCGACCCGCGCCATGCGACCGTCGAAGCCCGCGTCCACGAGCGCCGCGAGGATGCCCTCGGAGACTCCCCCGGTCCGCCTCGTCTCGTCCACGACGAGCACC
>JAOUEK010000149.1 GCA_029858755.1 Thermoleophilia bacterium | reverse complement strand
CTCCGGTCCCTCCGGGCCCGAGGTCGAGTCGTTCGGCCCCGGGGACGGCTCGGAGCGGCACGACGAGGACGAGACGCGCAGGGGCCCGTCGCCCGACGACGGCGACGCCACCCGCGTGGAGTCGGCCGAGCGCTCCTCCGGGCCCTCGAAGGACGACGACGCCTCGAGCTCCTCGGAGCCCGCGGGCGACGACGACCGGTCGGGGCCCTCCGGAGGCTCCGGGTCGAGCTCGTCCGAAGGCTCCGAGCACGAGTCGGCCGATCGCTCGGGTTCGGGCTCCTCGTCGGGGCCCGGTTCCGGGTCGTCGGAGAGCTCGGGCTCTGGGTCGTCAGAGAGCTCCGGCTCGAGCGGGTCGGGCTCGGGCTCCTCCGGATCGGAGTCCGGCTCTTCGGAGTCCGACGAGCTCGAGCCCGACGACGACTGAGCCGGAGCGGTACGCGTCACAGGAGGCTGGTAGGGTCAAGCGCGTCGCGTGTCGCGCTTCCATGCACTGCGGGTCCGGAGCTCGTGGGCCGCGCTCGCAATGGCGGCGCGGGCGACGGGCGAGACCCTGAGGGACGTGGCGCCGGTGGTGGCCGTCGTCGCCGTGTTCCAGCTCCTGGTGATCCGCGAGCCGTTCCCCGAGCTGGGGAAGACGCTCGTCGGTCTCGTCGCCGTCGTCGCCGGGTTGACGCTCTTCGTCCAGGGGCTACGGCTCGCGCTCTTCCCACTCGGGGACGGGATGGCCACGAGCTTCGCGCGCAAGGGCAGCGTGCCGTGGCTGCTCGCGTTCGCGTTCGCGCTCGGCTTCGGCACGACCGTGGCGGAGCCCGCGCTGATCGGCGTCGCCGACGAGGCGGCGCGCGCGCGCGATCTCTCCGGCGCGGACGGGCTCCGGGGAGGCGACTACGCGGTCGCACTGCGCTACACGGTCGCGGTCTCGGTGGGCACGGCGATCGCCGTCGGCGTGATCCGCATCGTGCGGGGATGGCCGATCCACCGGATCATCATCGGGGGCTACGCGATCGCGCTCGCGTTGACGCCGCTCGCCCCCGACGACGCCGTCGGCATCGCCTACGACGCCGGCGGCGTGACGACGTCGACGATCACGGTGCCGCTGGTGGCGGCGCTCGGCATCGGGCTCTCCCGCTCCATCCGCGGTCGCAGCCCGATGCTCGACGGGTTCGGCCTGATCGCCCTCGCCAGCCTCTCGCCGATCCTGTTCGTCCTCGTCTTCGGGATGGTGGTGGGCTGACGTGTCGCTGCTCGCCACATCGCTCACGCAGGGGTTGGCCGAGACGGTCAGGGCCGTGGTGCCGATCGGGGTGATCCTGGCCGTCTTCCAGTTCGCGGTCCTCCGCCGGCGGGTGCCGCACGGTAGACGTGTGGCTGCGGGCGCGGTGATGGTGGTCGCCGGGCTGGCGCTCTTCATCGTCGGCCTGGAGGCGGCGCTCTTCCCGATCGGGCGGACGATGGCCGAGCAGCTCACGAGCCCGGAGTTCCTGGCCGGGCCGGGCGCGGTGGCCGCGGACATCTCCTGGTGGCAGTACTACTGGGTCTTCCTGTTCGCAGCGGCGATCAGCCTGGCCACGACCCTCGCCGAGCCGGCACTGATCGCCGTCGGGCTCGAGGCCGAGGACGTGTCCGGCGGCACCGTGCGCGCGTGGCCGCTTCGCGTGACGATCGCGATCGGCGTGGGGGTCAGCGTCGCGCTCAGCATGTGGCGGATCGTGGTGGGGGCGCCGCTCTTCGCCTTCCTCCTGGTCGGTTACACGGTCGTCGCCGTGCTGACGATGCTTGCGCCGAGGTCGATCGTGCCCCTCGCATACGATTCGGGCGGAGTGACGACGTCGACTGTCACCGTGCCGATCGTGACCGCGCTCGGCCTGGGCCTCGCCTCGACGGTGCCCGGGCGCAGCGAGCTCGAGGACGGCTTCGGCGTGATCGCCCTGGCGGTGATGTTCCCGATGATCGCCGTGATGGGCTATGCGCGCCTGTCGGTCGCCCTCGGGCGCCGCTCGCGGAGGCAGCGGTGAAGTTCAAGGTGCTGATGGCGCTGGTGCAGGAGGACCGGACGGAGAAGATCATCGAGGTCGCGCGACGCGAGGGGGCCACCGGGTGCACCGTGATCACGAGCGCCCGAGGCGAGGGGCTCAACCCACCGAAGACGTTCTTCGGCCTCGAGCTCGAAGGGCAGCGCGACGTCGTGCTCTTCCTCGTCGAGGCGCACCTGAGCCGCCACATCCTCGAGTCGATCGCCGCCGCCGGCCGCTTCGACGAGGACGTGGGCACCGGGATCGCCTTCCAGCTCGACGTCGAGGACGCCGTCGGCCTGGCCACCCAGCTCCCCGTGATCAAGCGCGAGATCGAGGACGAGATCTGATGATCAAGCACGAGCACGTCTGCGTCCGCGAGGTGATGACGGAGACGCCGTTCGTCGTGGACGGGCTCGCCACCGTGCGCGAGGCGATCGAGATCATGGCCGAGCACCGCGTCAGCTCCCTCGTCGTCGGCCGCCGTCACGAGGGTGACGAGTACGGGCTGATCGTGGTTTCCGACATCGCCGAGCAGGTGATCAGCGTGAACCGCTCGCCCGACCGCACGAACGTCTACGAGGTGATGTCCAAGCCAGTGCTGTCGCTCGACGCGGAGATGGACATCAAGTACGCGGTACGCCTGCTCTGTCGATTCGAGCTCTCCCGCGCCGTGGTCTTGGACCACGGCAACCTGATCGGGATCGTCACGCTCCGGGACCTGGTCCTGCGCTACGTCGCCGCGACCGCCCGTCCCTGAACGTGGGCGACCCCGTCGCACGACTGGCGAGCGACGTCGGCGCGCTCGCCGGGGTGCACGTCGAGCTCGAGCGGCCGGCCGACGCCGCCCACGGCGACTATGCGACGAGCGTGGCGCTCAGGCTCGCCGGGGAGTGGCGGCGGCAGCCGCGCGAGGTGGCGGGGGAGATCGCGGACGGGGTGCGCGGGCTCGACGGCGTCGCGGGGGTCGAGGTCGCCGGGCCCGGCTTCCTCAACGTCACCGTCGCGGACGACTGGCTCGCGGTCGGCGTGGCGGCGATCCTCGACGCGGGCAGCTCCTTCGGTGGCGGCTCCGCGCGGGCGCCCGAGCGCGTCCAGGTGGAGATGGTCTCGGCCAACCCGACCGGCCCGATCACGGTCGCGGCTGCGCGCAACGGGGCGTACGGCGACTCCGTGGCCCGGGTGCTCGCGTTCGCCGGCCACACCGTCGAACGTGAGTACTACTACAACGACGCAGGCGCGCAGATGGAGCGCTTCCGCGAGTCGGTGGCCGCTGTGCGGCGCGGGGAGGAGCCACCGGAGGACGGCTACCACGGGGCGTACCTCGCGGAGCTGGCCGCGCTCGACGGCGACCCGGTGCCGCACATGCTGGCACGGATCGAGGCGAGCCTGGAGCGGTTCCGCATCCACTTCGACACGTGGGAGCGGCAGAGCGAGTTCGAGGCAGAGGTGGGCGAGGCGCTGCCCCTGCTCGACACCTACGAGGCGGACGGTGCCACGTGGGCGCGGACGACCGCGTACGGCGACGACAAGGACCGCGTGCTCGTGCGCTCGAACGGCGAGCCGACCTACTTCGGCGCGGATGCCGCGTACATCCGGCGGAAGCTCGCGGGCGGCTTCGACCGGCTCGTCTACGTGCTCGGCGCCGACCACCACGGCTACGTCTCCCGGCTGCAGGCGCTCGCCGAGATGCTGGGCCGACCGCGCGAGGCGGTGGAGGTGCTGATCTACCAGCTCGTCCACCTCACGCGTGGCGGCGAGGCGACGAAGATGTCGAAGCGACGCGGCGACGTCGTCTTCCTCGACGACTTCCTGGACGAGATCGGCGTCGACGCGGCGCGCTGGCACCTCGTCTCGCGCGGGCACGACCAGGCGATCGAGATCGACGTCGACCTCGCCGCCGAGAAGGCGAACACGAACCCGGTCTACTACGTCCAGTACGCGCACGCGCGGATCGCCGGGATCCTGCGGCACGCCGAGGGAGCCGATCCCGGGACCGTGCTGCGGGGTGACCTCGCCGACGAGGAGCGCGACCTCGTGAAGCGGCTGCTGGAGCTGCCCGAGGTGGCTGCAGTCGCAGCCGAGCGGCGCGCGCCGCACGGGGTGCCGACGTATGCGATCAGGGTGGCCGACGACTTCCACCGCTTCTACCACCACCACAAGGTGGTCGGCTCGGAGCAGCAGGCGTTCCGGCTCGCGCTCTGCACCGCGACCAAGGTCGTGATCGCACGGTGCCTCGACCTGATCGGCGTGGAGGCTCCGGAGCGGATGTGATCCGGGGCCGCCGGGCCCGGCAGGCCTGGGCACTCGTCGAGGGAGGCTGCGCGGCTGCCCTCGCGACCGTCTCTGAGAGGCGCGGGGGACAGCCCGAGTACGATCGGCGGCCGTGCGCTGGAACCTCACCCTCGCCGCGCTCGCCGCCTCGTGGGGCTTCATCGCGGTGCTCGTCGCGGCCGTCGAGCTCGGCGCCGAGCCGCTCGCGTTCGGCCGGCTCGCCCTGGCTGCCGCCACGCTGGCTCTCGTCGCCGCGGCCTCGGGGTCGCTGTCGGCACTGCGGCCCGGCCGCCGCCTGTTGCCGCTCGCGGTGCTCGGGGCCGTGCAGGGCGCCCACTGGCTCCTGTTCTTCCTCGCCGTCGAGCTCGGGTCGGTCGCGCTCGCCGTGATCACCTTCTACGCAGCGCCGGTGCTGATCGCCCTGGCAGCGCCCATGGCACTCCGCGAGCCCCTGTCTCGCGTCACCCTGGCCTCGCTCGTTCCGGGAGCCGCGGGAATCGCCCTCGTGGCGACGGGGGGTGACGCGGGCGGCCGCGTGTCCGCGGCTGCGCTCGCCGCCGGCCTGGGCTCCGCCCTGGCCTACGCGGTGCTCGTCTTGCTCTCGAAGCGGCTGCTGAGCGGCCGCGTGCCGCCGCTCACCGTGGCCTTCTGGGACTGTCTCGTCGGCGCTGTCGTGATCGCGCCCGCGCTCCTGCTCGCGGACCGGGTGCTCCCCGACGGCGGGGGTGAGTGGGGGGTGGTCGTGCTCCTCGGCGTGGTCTTCACAGGAGCCTCGACACTCGTCTACGCCACGCTGCTCCGGCACGTGACGGCACAGGCCGCCGGGGTGCTGACCTTCCTCGAGCCGGTGGCGGCGGTCGTGCTCGCGGCGCTGCTCGTGGACGAGCCGCTGACCCTGGAGGTGGTCGTGGGCGGCCTGCTGGTGGTGGCCGCAGGGATCGCCGTCGTCCTCCTCGAGCCCGCCGGGCGAGCCGTCACCGAGGCGGCGGCGGCAGTAGGATCAGAGGCGTCGTGACGCGGCAGGAGCGCACCCCGCCGGATCGGAACCTGGCGCTGGACCTCGTCCGCGTCACGGAAGCCGCGGCCATGGGCGCGGCGCACTGGATCGGCCGCGGGGACAAGATCGCGGCTGACCAGGCGGCTGTCGACGCGATGCGCCTGATGCTGTCCACGGTGAGCATGGACGGCGTGGTCGTGATCGGCGAGGGGGAGAAGGACGAGGCGCCGATGCTCTACAACGGCGAGGCCGTGGGCGCCGGCGGGGGCCCCGAGGTCGACGTGGCCGTCGACCCGCTCGAGGGCACCCGGCTGACGGCGCTGGGGATGCCGAACGCGATCGCGGTGATCGCCGTCGCCGAGCGCGGCACGATGTTCTTTCCCGGGGCGGCGCTGTACATGGACAAGATCGCCGTGGGACCGGAGGCGGCCGACGCGATCGACATCGACGCGTCACCGACCGAGAACGTGCGGCGCGTGGCCGAGGCCAAGGGCATGGACCCGGGCGACGT
>JAOUEK010000147.1 GCA_029858755.1 Thermoleophilia bacterium | reverse complement strand
CCCGCGCAGGTCGTCGATCGGCCGGGCGTCTGCTGCGGCGAGGCGCCCGAACTCGGCCAGGGTCGCCGGCTCGCTCCAGTCGCGCCCTGCCGCGAACGCCTCGGCGGACGTCGCGCGCAGCACGGTGGGACCGACCGACCCGAGCGCGAGGCGGACACCATGGCCTTCCTCGTCGACCTGGAGGCAGACGCTCGCGACGGCGATCACCATCGCGCTCCGGCGCCCGACCTTCGCGAACGACCCGGGGCCGGCGGTCGACTGCCACTGCACGCCGACGATCAGCTCGTCGGGCGCGAGGCTCGTGCGCTTCGGCCCCACGAGGAACGCGTCCAGCGGCACCCGCCGACTCCCGGAGCGCGCCGAGGCCACCAGCACGTCGGCCTCGTAGGCGGCGAGCACCGGGATGCTGTCGCCCGCGGGCGACGCCGTGCCCAGGTTGCCGCCGATCGTCGCCCGGTTCCGGACCTGCCGGGAGGCGATCGACTGCGCGGCCGCCACGAGCGGCGGGAACTCGGTCAGCTCGCGCGCGATCCGGGCAAACGTCATCCCCGCCCCCACGAGCACGGTGCCGTTGTCTCTCCGCCACGTCTTCAGCTCGTCGACGCGGGAGAGGTCGAGGAGCGCGTCGGGCCGGATCCGCCGCGCGTTCACCTCCACCATCAGGTCGGTGCCGCCCGCCACCGGCATCGCCTCGGGATGCTCGAGCCTGACGTCGAGCGCCTCCGCGAGCGAACGGGGGGCGAACGCCTGCATCAGACCCTCGCCGTGGCGAAGGCCTCGATCATCGCCTCGACGTCGTCCCCGAGCGGGTAGAGCACGGGGCAGGTGCAGCCGGCGGCCACGTACTCCTGCACCTTCGTTCGGCAGTCCTCGACCGTGCCCGACGCGGTGATCAGCTGCACGACGTCGTCGGGGACGAGCGCCATCGCCCTCTCGATCTGCTCCTGCGTGGCCGGCCAGGTGAGGATGCGCCCGATCTCCTCGAGCAGCGACGCGTCGACGCCGCTCGCCTGTCCGATGTGGGGCTGCTGGCCGAGGTACTGCGTGACGAGCTCGCGTGCCCGGTCGAGCGCCAGCGAGCGGTCGTCGTCGAGTGAGCAGACGACGAGCTGCGGGCGGTCGACGTCGTCGAGCGTGCGCCCGACGCGCTCGGCGCCGATCGCCAGGTGCTCGAGGGCCTCCCGGTTGTACGCGGGACCGACCAGGTAGTTGAGCAGCACCCCGTCGCCGACCTCGCCGGCCAGCTCCATCATCCTCATGCCGGTGGTGGCGGCGATGTAGATGGGGACGCGCTTGGGCGAGCGGTCGCCGTGGACGATGTCGATCTCGATCTCGTCGACGTCGACGAACTCGCCGTGGAAGGTGACGCGCTCCATCGCGAGCAGGCGGCGGGTGACGTCGACCGTCTCGCGCATCGCGAGCACGGGCTTGCGCCGGTGGATGCCGACCTTCGCGGCGAGTGGGTCCCACCAGGCGCCGATGCCGAGCAGGATCCGCCCGGGCGCGAGGTCGTCGAGGGTGGAGAAGGTGGCGGCGAGCAAGCCCACGTTGCGCGTCCAGTTGTTGACCACGCCGGAGCCGATCGCGATGCGCTCGGTGACCGCCGCGAATGCGGCCATGGGGACGGTCGCCTCCCGCACGAGGCGGCTCTCGGCCTGCCAGACGGCCTCGAAGCCACACTCCTCGGCGAGCTGCGCGTAGCGCATGCCGTCGCGGAGGGGGTGCTTGTCCTGCAGGTACAGGGCGACGCGATCTGCAGCGGCGGCGTTCATCGTCGTTCTCCTCTCGGCTCGAACTCGTGTTGACCGATCGCGTCCAGCCGCTCCCAGAGGCGGCCGGCCTGGATGCGTGCGGCCGCGGCCAGCTCCTGCTCGTCGGCACGCGTGAGTCGCCGGTCGAGCACGACCCACTCGCCGGCGACCATCACGTCGCGCACCGTGCGCGAGGAGAGGCCGAAGACCCAGTGCCCGGGGAAGCTGCCCTCGTGGAGCGGCGCCGGCGCCGCGTAGTCGAGGACGGCGAGATCCGCGGGGGCGCCCGGCTCGAGGGCTCCGAGCTGCGGCTCGCCGAAGACGGAGGCGGCGAGGCGCGAGCCCTGCGCGAGGCGCTGCAGGGGCCAGTCCGGGCCCTCGCCACCGCCGTCCTCGCGCAGGCGGAAGTACGCGGCACGCGACTCCTCGAACATGTCGGAGCCGATGCCGTCGGTGCCGAGCGCGACGCGCCGCCCGAGCGCGTCCAGCCGCGCCCGCCCGATCGCGTTGTTCATGTTCGAGCGCGCGTTGTGCGCGAGCCAGGCGCCCGTCTCCCCGACGAGCGCGATCTCGTCGTCGTCCAGGTGCACGCCGTGCGCGAGCAGCGTGCGCTCGTCCAGCGCGCCCGCCTCCGCCAGGCGCGAGGCGACGCGGCGACCGTGCAGCGCGACGGCGTCGCGCTCGTCGACCGCGTCCTCCGCGGCGTGGACGTGGAGACCCAGATCGAGCGCGGACGCGGCGTCAGCGCAGGCCGCGAGCGTCTCGTCGGAGAGCGTGAACGAGGCGTGCGCGCCGATCAGCGCCCGCGCCAGCGCCGGCTGCTCGCGGCGCACGCGCTCGGCGAAGCGGCGGTTCTCGGCCACTCCCGCCTGCGCCCGCTCGGGCCCGTCGCGGTCCGACGTCTCGTAGCAGAGCACGCAGCGGACGCCGAGCGACGCGAGCGCCTCCTCGATCACGTCGAGCGAGCCGTCGATCGCGCTCGGGGAGGCATGGTGGTCGACGAGGGTCGTGGTACCGGCGAGCAGCGCCTCCATCCCGCCGACGAGGGCCGACGCGCGCACGCCCTCCTCGTCGAGGGCGCGGTCGAGCCGCCACCAGACGCGCTGCAGTATCTGCAGGAAGCTCTCGGGCGGCTCGAGGCGGTACGGCATCCCGCGCGCCAGGGCGGAGTACAGGTGCGTGTGCGCGCAGGTGTTGCCGGGCACCACGAGGCAGCCGCTGCAGTCGCGGCGTGCTCCTCCCCCCTCCCTCGCGACCCGCCCGTCGGCCACGTGCAGGTCGGCCTCGACGACGCGCAGCGGGTCGAGCGAGGCGACGACGGTGGCGCCGGTGAGGATCATGTGTGCCCTCCCACGCGGACGAGGTGGGGCACCGCGGCCAGCGCAGCGGGCGAGTCCTTCATCGGCAGCCGCGTCCGCCGGATGCCGTCGTAGGCGTGCAGCGCTCCGGCCACGGCCGCCGCGGTCGGCACCAGCGACGCCTCGCCCACGCCCTTCGCCCCGTACGGCCCCTCGGGCTGTGGCTCCTCGATGAGGATGCACTCGACCTCCGGCATCCCGGTCGGCGGCACGAGGTGCAGCGACTTCAGCGTCTCCGTGACCGGCACCCCACCCTCGACGACGAACTCCTCGGCGAGCGCCTGGCCGACGCCCATGTGCACGCCGCCCTCGATCTGCCCCTCGACGAGCAGCGGGTTGAGCGCCCGGCCCACGTCGTGGGCGGCGATCACCTTCACCAGCCGCCCGTCGTCGTCGAGGATCGCGACCTGCGTCGCCCACGCGTAGGCGAGGTGCGTGACCGGCTCCTCCGCGTCGTTCGCCGTCGTCCAGTCGACCACGTACTCCCCGCGGATCTCCTCCCCCGCGAGCGCCTCGAGCGGCCTCCCGTCGAGCGCGGCGCGGAGCTGCCGGGCGGCGTCGATCACGGCGTTGCCGCCGAGCACCGTCGCCCGCGAGGCGGTCGTCAGCCCGGTGTCGAGCTCGCGCTCCGTGTCGACGACGACGTGGACGCGCTCCGCCGGCACGCCGAGCTCCTCGCAAGCGATCTGCCGCAGAACGGTGTGCACCCCCTGCCCCATCTCCGTCCAGGAGTGGAAGAGGGTGACCGAGCCGTCCCGCTCCGGCCGCAGGACGGCCAGCCCGCGCTCGGTGACGCCGTTGCCGATGCCCGTGTTCTTCAGCCCGCAGGCGATGCCCGCGTACCGGGCCTCCCGGTACGCGTCGCGGACGGCGAGCAGCGTCTGCTTCAGGCCCACTCCGGGGCCGAGCAGCTGTCCGGTGCCGGTGCGCGCACCCACGTCGAGCGCGTTGCGCCAGCGGATCTCCCAGCCGTCGACGCCGACCCGCTCCGCGAGCAGGTCGAGGATGCCCTCGACGGCGAAGTTCGACTGGCTCACGCCGAAGCCGCGCATCGCGCCGCAGGGCGGGTTGTTCGTGTACACGGCGGTGGCCTCGACGTCGACGTTGGCGACCGCGTACGGGCCGCACGCGTGCCCCGCGGCCCGCTCGAGCACCTTGTCACCAACGCTCGCGTACGCCCCCGTGTCGCCGACGATGCGCGCCCGCAGGGCGACGAGACGGCCGTCCTCGTCGCAGCCCGCGGTGTAGTCGAGCCACATCGGATGGCGCTTGGGGTGGAAGCGCAGGCTCTCCCACCGCGTCAGCGTGAGCTGGACGGGGCGGCCGGTGACGACGGCGAGCAGCGCAGCCTGGCACTGGACGCCGAGGTCCTCCTTGCCGCCGAACGCGCCGCCGGTCGCAACCTGGGTCACGCGCACACGCTCCTCCGGCACGCCGAGGAACGACGCGATCTGACGCCGGTCCTCCCACGCGCCCTGGCCCTGCGAGTAGACACGGCAGCCACCGTCCTCGCCGGGGACGACCAGCGCAGACTCCGGCTCGAGAAAGGCGTGCTCGATGAACTGGGTGCGAAAGCTCTCCTCGACGACGTGGGCCGCACCTGCCAGCGCCGCGTCGACGTCGCCGCGCCGGACCCGCGAGACCGAGAGCACGTTGCCGCTGGGATGCAGCCGGGGCGCGGACGCGGCCATCGCCTCGAAGGGGTCGGTCACCGGCTCCAGCACCTCGTACTCGACCTCGACGAGGGCCGCGGCCTCGCGCGCCGCGGCGCGCGTCTCGGCGGCCACGGCCGCCAGCACGTCCCCCACGTACGCCGTCGTCTCGCCGGCCGCGACGAGCTGCGGCCGGTCGCGCGTGAGCGGCCCCTGCCGGCTCTCGCCGCGAACGTCGGCCGCGGTCACGACCGCGACCACCCCCGGCGCCGCCTCGGCCCGCGAGGTGTCGATGCGCACGATGCGTGCGCGCGGGTGGTCGGAGAAGCGGAGCGCCCCGTGCAGCATCCCCGGCTCCACGAGGTCGCCGACGAACGGCGCGTCCCCGAGCGCCAGGCCCGTCGCCTCGTAGCGCGGCGCCCGGGCACCCACGCCCTCGCCGCTCTGCTCCTCCGGGAACGGCTCGCCGCGCCGTACGGCAGCGACGCGCTCGACGGCGTCCAGCACCTTCGTGTACCCCGTGCAGCGGCAGACGTTCCCGAGCAGCGCGTGGGCGATCTCCTCACGGGCCGGGCTCGGCCCCTTGGCGAGGAGCACCTCGGCCTTCATCACGATCCCGGGCGAGCAGAATCCGCACTGCGAGGCGCCCGTCGACGCGAACGACCGCGCCCAGAGCTCGCGCGCCTCGTCGGCGAGCCCCTCCTGCGTGACCACGCTCTTGCCCTCCACGCGGGTCGCCTTCTGGGCGCAGCAGACGACGGCGCGCCCGTCGACGATCACCGTGCACGCGCCGCAGGAGCCCTCCGGCGCACAGCCGTCCTTGACCGAGTGCAGGCCGAAGCCCTCGCGCAGCAGCTCGAGCAGGCTCTGCCCCTCCCGCGGCTCGGCCGTGACCGTCCTGCCGTTGAGCGTGAACTCCATGGTCACTCCATCGCCCCCAGCACCAGGGCGAGCAGTGCCATCCGCAGCACCACGCCGTTGAACGCCTCCTGCCAGTAGCGGGCGTGGCGGGTCGCGTCGACCGCCTGCGGGAGCT
>JAOUEK010000146.1 GCA_029858755.1 Thermoleophilia bacterium | reverse complement strand
CCCAGCCGCGCTCCATGTGCCGATCGACGGGATGAAACATGCACAGCCGCACGGCTGCAGGCTACTCGGAGGGCTCGGTGTGGACGATCACGTCCGCGACGCCCGGGACGGAGGCGCGGATCCTCGCCTCCACGTCCGAGGCCGTGAGGTGCGCGTCGGCGAGCGTGGCCCGCGACTCGACGCCGAGCGTGAGGAAGACGACCAGCCCCTCGTCGGTGTGGAGCAGGCGCAGCTCCTCCGGCTCGCGAGCGACGACGTTCCGCACGAGCGCGAGCAGGGCGTCGTCTCCCGCGGAGACCTCGTGTGCCTCCGCCGGCCCCTTCAGCGGCTCGAGGTGCGTCTGCACGCCGACGACCTCGGGGACGGTCTGCAGGATCGCGCGCTCCACGTCCTCCGCCACGGCGTGGGCGTCGGCCAGCGTGAGGTCCGCGGGGAGCTTCAGGTGCAGGGAGACCTCGACGCCCTCCTCGTCCATCTCGATCACACCCAGGTTGTGGATGTCCCGCACCCGCGGCACCGAGGTGGCCGCCGCGCGGACCCGCTCGTCGAGGCTGCCGGCCGCAGCGCCTGGCTCGACGTGGACGACGACGTCCGCGCCGGGCAGCGCGCGCGCGAGCGCTCCCTCCACCCGGTCGGCGGCAGCGTGGCCCTGACCGACGGCTGCGCCCGGCGAGACGGCGATCACCACGTCGACGAAAGGCCGTCCCGCCGCCCGGCGCAGACGCAGCCGGCGAAGCTCGACCCGAGGCTCGAGCCCGCTGATCGCCGCCCGGGCTGCGGCCACGTCGTCGGCGGGAGCGCGGTCCATGAGCACGTCGACGTTCCGTCGCGCCAGCCGGACGGCGGCGGCGACGACGAGCGCGGCGACGAACAGCGCGGCCACGGAGTCGCCGGCCGGCCAGCCTGCGCGCGCGGCCACGAGCCCCCCGAGCACCGCGACCGTGCCGACGAGGTCGCTGCCGAAGTGCAGGGCGTTCGAGAGCAGTGCGGCGCTCCCGTAGCGCCGCGCAGTCCGCAGCGAGACGAGGGTGCGGCCGGCGTCGGTCACGAGCACCACACCGGCGGCGCAGAAAGCCCACCACGCCGCGTCGACCTCCGTTCCGATCGCGCCCGTGAGGCGGGCCACCGCGAGGCCGCCGACGAGGAGGCTGACGAGCGCGAGGAAGGTCGCCTCGGCGAGCGCCGTCAGGTGCTCCGCCTTGAGGTGGCCGTAGAGGTGGCTCGCATCCGCCGGCTTGCGGGCGTAGCCGACGGCGAAGAAGGTGAGCAGCGCGGCGACGAGGTCGGTTCCGCTGTGCGCCGCCTCGGCGAGGAAGGCGAGGCTGCCCGCGGCGATCCCCGACACGAGCTTGATCGCGATCAGGACGCACGCGGCGACCACGGAGGCGAGGGCGGTGCGCCGCTCCGGCGACATCTGCGACATGCCGGAGTGGTACCTCACTCGACGGGGACGGGTGGGCGCCGACGCCGGGCGAGGAGGATGCCGGCCGCGATCAGAGCACCCCCCGCCACCTGCGGGGCGGACAGCCGCTCGGAGAGCAGGACCACGGCGAACACCGCAGCCACGAACGGCTGCAGGTTGGCGGCGAGCGTGGCGCGGGACGGGCCGATGCGGTCGAGCGAGCGGAACCAGAGCACGTTCGTGACCACCAGCGGGCCGAGCGTCGCGAACGCGAGCAGCGCCCACACGTCGGCGCCGAGCGACCAGTCCTGCGCCCGCGTCTGCGCGCTCCCGGTGATCGCGATCAGCACCCAGGCCGCAGAGAGGACGACGGCGCTGATGCGGTACGGGGAGTAGCGCCGCATCAGCGGCGTGACGGCTGTGGAGTACGCAGCCCACGTGGCGGCCGTGAGAATGCCGAGCAGGACGCCGCCGAGGTCGCCACGGATCTCGCCGCTCGAGCCGAGCGCCACGAGGCCGACACCGGCGAACGAGATCGCGGCGGCGACCCAGAAGCGCTGCCTGAGTCGCTCGCTGCGCATGGCGAGCCCGATCAGCGCGGCGAAGATCGGCGTCGCGCCGAGGATCAACGCCACCACGGAGGCCGACGTCGCCTTCAGCGCGTAGACGAAGCCGATCTGGTTCAGCCAGAGGGCGACGACGGCCGCGAGCACGATCGGGAGATCGGCGCGGCCGACGCGCAGCGTGCGCTCCGCGACGACGACGATGGCGACGAAGACCGCGGCGGCGAGCCCGTAGCGGACGGTGGAGTAGGAAAGCGGCTGGAAGCCGTGCGTGAGGATGGTGCGCGTCACGGTGAGGTTCAGCGACCACAGGGTGATCACCGTCAGCAGCATCAGCTCGACCGACGTGAGGCGGCGCATCGGCGCGACGGTACTCGTTAGGCTTCGCGCGCGATGGCCCAGCCGACCAGAGCCGACGTCGACGCCCTCGTCGGGCCCGCGACGCCCCACTTCGCCTTCCAGATCCGGGCGCGCGTGCGGGCGCTGATCGCAGGCCTGCCGCAGGACGATCCCGTGCGCCGCTACGCCGAGGAGCGGCTCGCGCTCCTCGCCGACCTCGGCTTCGCGTCCACGAAGGCCGAGCACGACGAGGAGCGCGAGCCGCGCACACGTGCCGGCTGGGAGCGCATCCCCTCCTCCGCCCCGGCCTCGGACCCGCTGCCGCGGAACGCCGCGTGAGGGTTGCGGGGGCGACCGCCCTCGTCACCGGGGGCTCGCGCGGGATCGGGAAGGCGATTGCGCTGCGGCTCGCGCGGGAGGGCGCCGCCCGGGTGGCGATCGGCTACTTCCGCTCCGACGCCGCGGCGGAGGAGACGGCGGAGGAGCTCCGCGGGCTGGGCGCCGAGCCGATCCTGGTGCGCGGGAACGTCACGTCGACGCGCGTCCTGGAGCAGGTCGGCGCGCTCGGGCCCCTGGGCGTGCTCGTCCACAACGCCGCCTCCGGCGTCATCCGTCCCGCCCTCGAGACCGATGAGCGCCACTGGGACTGGACGCTGGGCGCGAACGCCCGGGCGCTGCTCGCGCTGGCCCGGGTGGCGGTGCCGTCGATGCCGCCGGGGTCGTCGATCGTGGGCATCTCCAGCCTCGGCTCGACACGGGTGCTCAACGACTACGCGCTCGTCGGCACCTCCAAGGCGGCGCTCGAGGCGCTCGTCCGGTACCTCGCCGTCGAGCTCGCGCCGCAGGGGATCCGTGTCAACGCGGTCTCCGCCGGGATCGTCGAGACGGGCGCGCTCGACCACTTCCCGAACCGGGAGGCGATGCTGGAGATGGGCGCGCGCAACCCCGCCGGCCGGCTCGTCGCACCCGAGGACGTCGCCGACGCCGTCGCCTTCCTCTGCTCCCCGGCGGCGGACATGATCCGCGGCCACACGCTCGTCGTCGACGGCGGCTGGTCGCTGCTCGCCTGAGGCGACAACGGCGGGGTGAGGCTGAAGCCTCACCCCGCCTCCCGTTCGCAGGCCCCGGCGTTGCACCCGGGGTCCGGCTTCAGCCAGACCCCGCCGTCTGCTCGCAGGCCCCGGCGTTGACGGCGTCGCGGGCGACGTCGAGCGGGCCGCCCGCTTGCCACTGCCGCCCGTTCGGGTCGAGCGTGTACGCGTTGTTGAGCGCCTCGTACGCCCGGCACAGGTCCTCGCGGACTGCGAACTCGTAGAGCCCGAGCGTCGTCCACGGTGACGGGTTCTCCGGCTGCATCTCCGTCGCTCGACGGTAGAGCGCGCGCGCCAGGTCGGGCTCGTTCCGGGCCTCCGCGACGAGGGCCGCCGCGAGCACGGGGTCGAGTGACAGCGGGTCGAGCGACCGCGCCCGCTCGGCGGCGTCGGCGGCCTCGTCCAGCCGTCGGTCGTTGAGCAGGCGGATCGCCCGGTCGACGTCCCGTTGCGCAAGCCACGGGGTGAGCAGCACGGCGATCACCGCGGCCGCCGCTGCGACCGCGGCCGCCACGGGGACGATCCCCCGGGCGGGGCGCGCGGCCGGCCGCCCGGCCGCGACGAGCGCGCCCAGCACCACGAGCGTGGGGGCGCTGACCGCAACGAAGTCGAGCGGGTAGTCGACGAGGGCATGAGCGCCGAACGCGGCGGGGAGCGCGGCGAGAGCGACCGCGGCGTCACGCTCCGGCCCCTCCAGGCGGCGGACGGCTCGAACGACGCCGACGGCCAGGCCCACGACGACGACCGCACCGAGCAGGAAGCCCGCGAGCCCGGTGTCGGCGAGCAGCTGGAGTGGGACGCTGTGGGGCTCGAGCACGGGCGTCCCGTCGTCGCGCACGCGCTTGCGCGCGATCTCGTACGTGAGCGCGCCGGTTCCCCCGGCCGGGTGGTCGACGAAGACCTCCCAGGCGTCGTCCCACCACGCGAGGCGGTTGTTGGCGCAGAGATCGGTCAGCCGCCCCGGCGCGTTCACGCACTCCCCGCCCGAGAGCTGGTCGCCCGCCCAGCGCACCGGGTTGCCGACGGCGGCGACGAGGGCCGCGAGCCCGATCGCGACGAGCACGGCCGCAGCAGCCAGGAGCACGCGGGCGAGCCGCGGGCCGCGCTCACCGGCGAGCCGCTCCGCGGGCACGCGGAGCACGAGCACGATCGCGACGAGGGCGCCGAGCAGCGCCAGCGCAGCGAACACGACACCGTCGTCGACGCGGTCGGCCCTGAGCGCGCCGTCCTCGACGAGCGCCGGGCGGGTGAACGCCCATCCGCCGACGGCGAGCGCCGGCACGCCGGCGAGCAGCGCCAGCAGGCCGCCCTCGAGCCGGCGGGACGAGAGCGCGAGCCAGAGCGCGAGCACGAGCGCCCCTGCAAGCAGGCCGGAGCGCGACTGCGTGAGCAGCAGCGCGAGGACTGCGCCGTAGACGACGAGCGCGCCCGCTGCTCGCGCTCCCCGGGCGCGGACGACCACGGCCAGCCACAACCCGAGCGGGATCGCCGCGTCGGCGAGCAGCGCGAGCGCGTTCCAGTAGCCGACGGGGTTCCGCAGCCGCGCGACGCGACCGCCGTCGGGGAAGAGCCCCGGGACGGCGCGCCCGAGCAGGGCCCACGCGAGCGCGAGGCCGAGCACGGCAGCCAGCACGGCGGCCAGCGCACGCATGCTGCGGGGTGCGAGGGCTGCCCCGGCGACCAGCCCGAGCACCAGGAACGCGAGGTACGCGAGGCCCTTGCCCAGGGCGAGCCACGAGCGGTCGCCGGCGATCGACCAGACGATCGAGATCCCCGAGAGGGTGACGAGCACGACCGCGCCGGCGACGGCGAAGCCCGCCATCCGGTCGAGTCGGGGCAGCGCAACCGTGCCCAGCGCACCGGCAACCAGCCCGGCCGCAGCCAGGGCGACCGCGGCGCTGCCGAGCCAGGCGGCGGCGTCGTCACGCGAGCCGCCGCCGAAGAGCACGGCCCACGCGAGCGCTCCCGCGAGGGCGACGAGCAGGGCCCATGCGGCCCACGGCCGTCCAGGGGCCGAAGCGGTCATCGCGACGACGCTAGCAGGGGAATCAGCGGCTTCGGCCAACCTGTGTCTTACACATCGTTTACTCTTCCATCACCGCCGACTCATGGGGGAGGACGAGACTTGCGCCTACTCCAGCTGGAATCGTGACCGCTTCTCGCCACACCGGTCGTCCCATCGCGCTTGCGGTCGCCGTCGTGACCCTGCTGCTCGCCGTGCTTGCTGCGCTCGGCGCAGCCTCCACGGCGGTGGCGGCCGACCAGAGCTGCGCGAAGCAGGTGATCGCCGACTGGTACGACAACGGACGCGTCGACCGGATCTACGAGCTGCAGTGCTACCGCGACGCGGTCAATGCGCTCCCCGTCGACGTGCGCGACTACTCGAGCGCCAAGGACGACATCCTGCGCGCGCTGCTCTTCGCCCAGCAGGGCAAGACC
>JAOUEK010000145.1 GCA_029858755.1 Thermoleophilia bacterium | reverse complement strand
TGACGTATGTCTCCCTCACGGGCCGGCAAGGCAGCCGCCGCCCCGTGCTCGAGGCGATCGAGGTGCTCGAGACCGTCCCGCCCGGGCCCGAGCTCGTTGCCGCATACGCACAGCTCGCCGGAGAAGCCCTCGTCGACGGAGACCACCGGGAGGCACTGGAGGCATCCGCGCGCGCGCTCGAGCTCGCTCGTGAGCTCGATCTGCCCCTGCCCGCACGAGCGCTCGGGTTCCACGGCGGCGCGCTGATCAACGTCGGCGACACCGACACGGGGCTCGCAGAGCTGGAAGAGGCGCGGCGGCTGCTCGTCGCTGCCGGGCTCGGCCGCGACGCGGCCGTCGCCTATCACAACTACGGGGTCAACCAGTGGGTGCTCGAAGGCGTGAGCGCCGTCTTCGACACCTTGCACGAGGTACAGCGCTTCGCCTCCGAGCGCGGCCTGAGGGAGATCCAGCACACGAGCGGCGCGACCACGCTGGAGCGCCTGGTGGATGCGGGCCGCCTTCGCGAGGCGCTCGAGCGAGCGGCCGAGCTCGAGCCGGCGGCTGCGGCCGGGGTGATGAGCCCTGGTGGCTGCTGCGAGTACCACAGCGCGATCTCGCGGGCGCTCTACGAGCTCGGCGACGGCGTCGCGGCCCGAGAGGCCGCTGGCGCCGCCCGCGATCAAGCCCGTGCCCGGCGTGACCCCGCGATCGGCCTCGCGGTCGCCGGTGCCCCCGCAGCCGCCGTGGCGCTCTCGAGTGGAGACCGTGGCGAAGCGCGGGCGATCCTGCGCGAGATCGTGGAGTGGGAGGACGCCGTCAAGAGCGAGGAGTACGCGGGTCGGCTGCCGGCGTTCGTCCGCTGCGCGCTCGCGGCCGGCGACGTCGAGCTCGCGAGCCGGATGCCGGTCGGAGTGGACGAGATGGGGCTCCCGCTCTTCGACCACGCCTTCGTCGCGGCGCAGGCTCTGCTGGCCGAGGCTCGCGGCGAGAGCGCCGAGGCAGCCGGGCTCTTCGGCGATGCGGCCGACCGCTGGGACGGCTTCGGCGCACGACTGGAGCAGGCGTATGCCCTCCAGGGCCGGGGCCGCTGCCTCGTTGCCCTCGGCGACCCCGCAGCGGAGGGGGTGCTGCGTGAGGCGCGCGCGCTCTTCGCGGAGATGGGGGCCCGGCCGCGAGTGGAAGAGTGCGACGCGCTGCTCCAGGCTGCCCTCGCCGAGGGTGCCTAGCCCGGGCGCCGCCGGACGCCGTCACTACACTCCCTCGCGATGAGCGACGTGCTCCGGATCATCCCGCTCGGCGGGCTCGGCGAGGTCGGCAAGAACATGACCGTCTACGAGCTCGGCGAGACGGTGATCGTGGTCGACACCGGGCTCGCGTTCCCGCGCGACGAGCACCTCGGCGTCGACCTCGTCCTGCCCGACTTCTCGTACCTCTACGACCGGCGCGTACGGGCGGTGATCCTGACGCACGGCCACGAGGATCACGTCGGCGCCTTGCCCTACGTGCTGCGCGAGGTCGACGTGGACGAGGTGATCGCCACACGCCTCACGCTGGCGATGGTGAAGTCGAAGCTCGACGAGCACAAGCTCGCTGCGGCGACGACGCTCCGCGAGGCCGACCCCGGCGGCGCACCGCTCGAGCTGGGGCCGTTCCGCGTGGAGCTGATCCGGATGGCCCACTCGATCCCGGACGCGGTCGCGCTCGTGCTGGAGACCCCCGCGGGGCGCATCGTGCACACGGGCGACTGGAAGCTCGACCACACACCCGTTGACGGTCTCAAGACCGACGTCGGCCGGCTGGCGGAGATCGGCAACCGCGGCGTCGACCTGCTGCTCGGGGACTCCACGAACGCCGAGCGGCCCGGGCTCACCGGCTCGGAGCGCCTCGTCGGCGAGGCGTTCGAGCAGATCATCCCGCTACGGCGCGGCCGTGTCTTCGTGGCGTCGTTCGCCTCGAACATCCACCGTATGCAGCAGGCGGCGACGGTGGCCGCCGAGACAGGACGCAAGGTCGCCGTCGTCGGCCGGTCGATGCGTCGAAACTTCGGGATCGCGCGGAACCTCGGGTACGTCGAGATCCCCGACCACGTGTTCGTGAAGCCCCAGGAGGCGATGGAGCTGCCGCCGCGGCAGGCGTTGATCCTCTGCACCGGCAGCCAGGGCGAGCCGATGTCCGCGCTGACGCGGATCGCCTACGACGACCACCAGAGCATCAGCGTCGCCACCGGGGACACCGTGATCATCTCCGCGAAGCCCGTGCCGGGGAACGAGCTCAAGGTTCATGACGCCATCAACAACCTCGCCAAGCGAGGCGCCGAGGTGCTCCACGAGGAGATCGCGATGGTGCATGTCTCCGGGCACGCCTGCCAGGAGGAGCTGCGCACGCTGCTCTCGCTGCTCCGGCCGCGCGCCGTGATGCCGATTCACGGCGAGTACCGGATGCTCGCCGCACACGCGCGGCTGGCTCGTGACGCAGGTGTACCCGACGAGCGGATCGTGCTGGCCGAGAACGGCTCCGTCGTCGAGGTCTCGCTCGCACGCGGCCCGCGCATCGTCGACCGTGTCGCGTCCGGCGTCACGCTCGTGGACGGACTCGGGGTCGGCGACGTGGAAGACGTCGCGCTCCGCGACCGGCGCCACCTCGCCGAGGACGGCGTGCTCATCGTCGTGACGACGATCGCGCTCTCCGACGGCGGCGAGATCGCTCCCCCCGAGCTGATCGCGCGTGGCTTCGTCGACGACGAGGAGCTGCTGGAGGAGCTACGTGTCGAGGCCGGACGGGTCGCGGTCGGGTTGGCGGCCGACGGCGTCACGGAGATCAAGCTGCTGCAAGAGCACGTGCACGACGCGATCGGACAGATCGTCTACGACCGCACTCGGCGCCGCCCGATGATCCTGCCCGTCGTGATCGAGGTCTGAGATGGGCGGCGGCTGGGCCGACGTGATCGAGCTCCACGCAGTGGACGCGACCACGGCACGGCGCCTCACCGGGCAGCTGCGCGCCTGCGAGGCCGCGGCGCTCGCCTTCTGCCGACTGCTCGAGCGATGGAGCAAGGGCGACGCGGTGCCGGCGACACCGGGCGCCCGCGAGGCCGCGCTCCGCCATGCCGCCGATCGCGCGGAGACTGCGATCGCGGGCCTGGAGAAGCCGCTCGGCCGCTACCTGCTGGAGCTCGAGGCCGACGAGGCGGAGGGGCGCTCGTGGTACGGAGGCCCCGGCGCGGGCGAGCTCGTCGAGTGGCGACCGGTACTCGACCGCGCCGGCGTCAGCGCGCCGCCGGATCGGGTCGCATCCGTCTACCTCGAGCTGGCCGTCCTCGTGCGTGCCTTGCAGGGGCTCGAGGACGCGTCGCGGTTGGACACGGTGCTCGACGCCTCGACGCTCTGGGCCGGGCTCTTCGACCTGCGCGACACCCTCTTCGGCTCCACGGTCGACGACCTCCGCGCGCTCGCCGCCTGAGCCGGTGGCTGACGCGGTGTAGCGCGGTTGAACGCGGTGTCAGACACCGGATGACACACGGCGCCGCCTAGGATCGAGCCCGTGCGCCCGCGCATCGTCGTCGTCGGGTCGGTCAACCTCGACCTCGTCGTGCGCGTCGAGCGTCTGCCGCGCCCCGGGGAGACCGTCACCGGCGCGTCGTTCGCCCGGTACCCAGGTGGCAAGGGCGCCAACCAGGCGGTCGCCTGCGCGCGGCTCGGCGCCGACGTCACGCTGGTCGCTGCGATCGGCCGGGATCCCTTCGCGGAGGAGGCTCTCGTCGGCCTGCGCGCGGCCGGCGTGACGCTGCAGCTGGCGCCGGTCGAGGAGCCCACGGGAGTCGCCGTGATCCAGGTGGACGCGACGGGGGAGACGACGATCGCGGTCGCACCTGGCGCCAATGGCACCCTGACCACGGTCGACCTGCCCGAGCACGACGCCGTGCTCTGCCAGCTCGAGGTTCCCGACGGCGCCGTGCTCGCGGCGTGGGAGGCGTGTACCGGTGTCTTCTGCCTCAACGCCGCGCCGGCACGTTCCGTCCCGGTCGACGCCGACCTCACGATCGTCAACCGCTACGAGCTCGACGCGCTCGCACGGAGCGACGGCCTCGTCGCGCTCACGCTCGGCGCCGACGGCGCCGTGCTGCTCGACGACGAGGAGGAAGTTGCGCGCGCGGCGCCCCCGGCCGTGGACGTCGTCGACGGCACCGCGGCGGGCGACGCGTTCACCGCCTGCCTGCTCGTATCGCTGCTCGAGGGCAGGACGCGCGACGAGGCGCTGCGCCGCGCCTGCGCCGCCGGGGCGCTCGCCGCGTCCCGCCCAGGCGCGCAGCCGTCGCTGCCGACCGCAGCGGAGGTCGACGCGATCCTCGCCCGTTAGCGCCGGTCGAGCTCGGCCACGAGCCGCTTCGGTGCCACGATGCGGTAGCTCTCCTCGACCCAGTCGCGCAGCACGTCGACGGCGACCTCGGCCGACTCGAGCGGAACGGTCACCCAGCCCGACCGCCCGAGCCCGTAACGGGTCGGCTCGGCGCCCTCCACGGAGAGGGCATGCGCGTGGGACTCGACGAGCTTGACCGTGATCCGCCCGCCCTCGGCAGACGAGCCGCCGAGGAAGACGAACACCTTGCCGCGCACCTTCGCCACGCTCTCGCCCCACGGGAAGTCCTCGACCGCCTCGGGGAGGGAGAGCGCGAACGCACGGACGTCGTCGCGCACGTCGCCCATCGACGGAGTGGACGATACTGACAGCGTGGGCGCGGGCCCGATGCCGATCGTTCTCGACTGCGACCCGGGGCACGACGACGCGATCGCCCTGCTGCTGGCGCTCGCCAGCCCCGAGGTGGAGCTGCTCGGCGTGACCACGACGTACGGGAACCAGACGCTCGAGAAGACGACGGCCAACGCCCTGCGGGTGCTCGAGCTCGCGGGACGAACCGACGTGCCCGTGGCCGCGGGTGCCGACCGTCCTCTGGTCAGAGAGCTTGCAGTCGCCGCCCACGTGCACGGGGACAGCGGCCTCGACGGCCCGGTGCTCCCGGCGCCGACGACCCGGCCGATCGAGGACGACGCGGTCACCTTCACGGCGGGTGTCGTCGCGGAGGCGGCGATCCCCGTCACGCTCGTGCCGGTCGGGCCGCTCACCAACGTCGCTCGCGTGATCGAGCGGACCGGGGGCGAGGGCATCGAGGGAATCGTGTTGATGGGAGGCGCGATCGCCGAAGGGAACGTCACTCCCGCCGCGGAGTTCAACGCGTGGGCCGACCCCGAGGCGGCGCAGGCGGTCTTCGCCAGTGGCCTCCCGGTGACGATGATCGGGCTCGACGTCACGCACCGAGCGGTGACGACGCCGGAGATCCAGGGGCGGCTGCGATCGACCGGTGCGATTGGGACGTTCGTGGCCGATCTCGTCGACTTCTTCACCGTCTACCACCGCGAGACGTACGGGTGGGACGGGGCACCGATCCATGACGCCGTGGCGGTCGCGTCCCTGATCGACCCGTCGCTGGTGACGACGACCCGCTGCAACGTCGAGGTCGAGCTGGAGTCGGAGCTCTGCCGCGGTCGCACCGTCGTCGATCGCTGGCGTCGCACCGACCGCCCGCCGAACGCCCACGTGGGCGTCGACCTGGACACAGCGCGGTTCTTCTCGCTGCTCACGGAGCGGATCGCCCGCCTCGACGCGTGAGGGCGGCCGAGCGCGACCGTCATCCGGCCGGCCGCGCACGTCGCTCGGCCACGGCGACCGCTCCCAGGAGCGCGAGCGCAGCGACCGCTGCGCCGGCGCCGACGGCGAACGTCGCGGCCGGGCCCGTGACCGACCAGAGGACGCCGCCGAGCACGCTGGCCAGCAGCACGCCCGCGCCCACGACCCCTGCG
>JAOUEK010000144.1 GCA_029858755.1 Thermoleophilia bacterium | reverse complement strand
CGAGTGGCACTAGCGCGCAAGCTCCCGCTGATCTCCGACCGCCCGCTCTCGAAGGCCGGGCTGAGCTCCGAGGCCGTGCTGCGCCCGGGCGAGGATCCGAGCGTCTTCGAGCGCGAGGTGGAGAAGGTCGAGGACGCGCTGCTGCTGACGACCGTCGAGAAGGCGGTCGCGTGGGCGCGCTCGCACTCGGTGTGGCCCGACACGTTCGGCCTCGCCTGCTGCGCGATCGAGATGATGACCATCGTCTCCTCGCGCTACGACATCGCCCGCTTCGGGATGGAGCGGTTCTCGTCGTCGCCGCGGCAGGCCGACCTGCTGATCGTCTCCGGCCGCGTCACCCACAAGATGGCGCCGCCGCTGCGCCAGGTCTACGACCAGATGCTGGAGCCGAAGTGGGTGATCGCAATGGGCGCCTGCGCGTCCTCCGGCGGGATGTTCAACAACTACACGATCCTGCAGGGCGTCGACAAGATCGTCCCCGTCGACGTGCACGTCCCGGGCTGCCCGCCCAGGCCCGAGGCGCTGATGGAGGGCATCGTCCGGCTCCACGAGAAGATCAACGCCGGCGTGCCGCCCGCCTACATGATCCGCGGGGTCGCCGAGTGACCGCGTCCCTCACCCGTGTGCCCCGACGCACATCGCTGTTCCGCATCGGCCGGGTCAGCGGCCGCTTCAGGGGTTGTGGGGCAGCAGGATCTGCCGCGGCAGACCCTGGAGCTGCGGAGGGAATCGCGTGACGGCCGGCTACGAGGCGACCCCCGGCCTCGTCGAGACGCGGGTCGCGCACGGCGAGACGACGCTCGTCGTGGATCCGGCGCGGCTCGTGGAGGCCTGCATGCACCTCCGCGACGCTGAGGGTTTCAACCAGTTGATGGACGTCGTCGCCGCCGACTACCTCGGCTGGGGTGAGCGAGGCGTCGCCGGCTACATCGGCACCCGGGGCGGCCGCGACATCTTCGGGCCCGGCTCGCAGGGCTTCCGGCGCGTGCCCGACCCGAAGCCGGCGCGGTTCGCCGTCGACTACCAGCTGCTGCGCGTGGGGGACGACCCGGCGCGGGTGCGCGTCCAGGTCTGGCTCGACGACGGCCAGGAGCTCGAGACGGTGATCGGCGTGTGGCCGTCGGCCGACTGGGTCGAGCGGGAGGCCTTCGACATGATGGGGATCACGTTCCACGGGCACCCGAACCTCGTGCGCATCCTCATGCCCGAGGACTGGGAGGGCCACCCGCTGCGCAAGGACTACCCGATCGGCGGCGAGCCGGTTCGCTTCTCGGGGGAGGAATGAGTCGCCCGTCGATCATGCGGTGGCAGCCCCACACGGTCTCCGCCGCGACAGCGGCCGGCTTCAGGGATCGTCGCGATCGTGGATCTGCTCCTGCCGGCCCACGATCTGCGGGGAGCAGCACGTGATCTGCGCCGTCGCCGCGACCGGCCGCGCCAGCGGCAGCTTCAGGGGTCGTCGCGATCGTGGATCCGCTCCCGCGGATCCACGATCTGCGGGGGAAATCGCATGAGCGTGCTTCCCGCCACCTCGATCTACGAGGGCACGCGGATCCCGTCGCCGTGCCCGACGATCCTCGAGATCGACCCCTCCCGCCACGACCTCGACGACATCCTCACCGTCAACTTCGGGCCCAACCACCCCTCCACGCACGGCGTGCTGCGGCTGATCGTCGACCTCGACGGCGAGCAGGTCGCCGGCATCCGCGCCGTGATCGGCTACCTGCACACCGGGTTCGAGAAGACGATGGAGCACAAGACGTACTGGAAGGGCATCACGTACCCGGAGCGAATCGACTACCTCTCCTTCCAGGCGAACGAGCTCGTGTTCGTGCTCGCGATCGAGAAGCTGCTCGACCTCGAGGTGCCGCCGAGGGCGCAGTGGATGCGCATGTGCCTCTCCGAGCTGAACCGCATCCACTCCCACCTCGTCTGGCTGGGGACGTCGGCGCTCGAGATCGGCGCGATCTCGATGTTCTGGTACGCGTTCCGCGAGCGGGACATGATCCTCGACCTGTTCGAGATGGTGACGGGCGTGCGCATGCACAGCCGGTACTTCCAGGTCGGCGGGCTCGCGGAGGACATCCCGCGCGGCTTCTACGAGCAGGCGCGCGCCGCCGTCAAGCGCATGCCGAAGGCGGTCGACGAGTACGAGGCGCTACTCGACCGCAACCAGATCTGGCTCGAGCGGACGAAGGGGATCGGCCCGCTCTCCGCCGCCGACGCGCTCGCGCTCGGGCAGTCCGGCCCGATGCTGCGCGCTTCCGGCGTCGACTGGGACCTGCGGCGGAACACGCCGTACCTCTTCTACGACGAGGTCGACTTCGAGGTGCCCGTCTACGGCAACGGCGACGTCTACGACCGCTACAAGGTGCACATGGACGAGATGCGCCAGTCGGCGCGGATCGTCGCCCAGTGCCTCGACCGCCTGGAGGAGCTGCAGGGCGCCCCCTGGATCGCGGACGACCGCAAGGTCGTGCTCCCGCCCCGTGAGGAGCTGCACACCTCGATGGAGTCATTGATCCACCACTTCAAGATCGTCACCGAGGGCTACCTCGTCCCCGAGGGCGAGGTGTACGTGGCGATCGAGTCCGCCCGCGGCGAGTGCGGGTGCACCCTCGTCTCGGACGGAGGCCCCAAGCCGTGGCGCGTGAAGTTCCGCGCGCCCAGCCTCGCCGCGCTGCAGGCGACCGCGACCTGCGTGCGCGACTGCCTGATCGCCGACCTCGTCGCCGTCGCGGCCTCCCTCGACCCTGTGATGGGAGACGTCGACCGCTGATGGCGACCGACACCTTCTACGACCGGGTGCAGGAACTGCGGGCCGAGTACCCGGACCCGCGCTCCGCCGTGATGCCGGCCCTGCAGCTCGCGCAGGCCGAGCACGGTGGCTGGCTGTCCGAGGAGGCCTTCCGCGAGGTCGCCGACGCGCTCGACGTGACGCCCGCGTTCTGCCTCTCGATCGCCTCCTTCTACGACATGTTCCGGCTCGAGCGCCCGGGGCGGCACATGATCGAGGTCTGCAGCAACGTGTCGTGCGCCGTCCGCGGCGCCCAGCAGGTCGTCCGGGCCTTCGAGCGAGAGCTCGGCCTGGAGACCGGCGGCACGTCGGACGATGGGGAATTCACGCTGCGCACGGTGGAGTGCATCGGCGGCTGCGGCTGGGCGACGGTGGTCGCGGTCAACAACCGCCACCGGCTCAACGTGCAGGCGGCGGACGTCCCCGGGATCGTGGAGGAGCTGCGTCGTGAGCAGCCCTGAGGTCGTCTTCGCCGGCACGAACGGCGGCACCCTGACCCGCCTCGAGGACTACGAGGCCGTCGGCGGCCTCGGCGCGCTCCGGCGTGCCCGCGCGATGAGCCCCGACGAGGTGATCGAGGAGCTGAACGCCTCCGGCCTGCGCGGCCGCGGCGGCGCGTTCTTCCCCACCGGCCGGAAGTGGAGCTTCGTGCCGAAGCCCGACCAGGTGCCCAAGCCGCACTACCTCGTCGTCAACGCCGACGAGTCGGAGCCCGGCACCTTCAAGGACCGCGAGATCATGCTGCGCGTCCCGCTCCGCTTCCTCGAGGGCTGCCTGATCGCGGCGCACGCGATCGAGTCGAAGCACGTCTTCGTCTACATCCGCGGCGAGTACGAGCGGGAGTTCGAGGTCCTCGTGGACGCGCTCGAGCAGCTGCGGGCGCGCGACCTGCTCGGCGACGTCACGATCGTCGTGCACCGCGGCGCCGGTGCGTACATCTGCGGCGAGGAGACGGCCCTGCTCGAGTCGCTCGAGGGCAAGCGCGGGCAGCCGCGCACGAAGCCGCCGTTCCCCGCGATCGCCGGTCTCTACGCGTCGCCGACCGCCGTCAACAACGTCGAGTCGATCGCGACCGTGCCGCCGATCCTCGAGCTGGGAGGCGCCGAGTACGCCACCCTCGGCGTCGAGAACTCCACGGGCACCCGCGTCTTCTCGCTCTCCGGCAACGTCGTCAGGCCGGGGAACTACGAGCTGCCGCACGGCTTCCCCCTGCGCGACCTGATCAACGAGGTCGGCGGCGGCATCGCCGGTGGCCATACGCTGAAGGCCGTGATCCCGGGCGGCTCGTCCACGCCGATCCTGACCGCGGCCGAGGTGGAACGGGCCACGCTCGACTTCGACTCGCTGACCGCGCTCGGCACGGCGATCGGGTCGGCGGCGGTGATCGTCCTCGACGACCGCTGCTGCATGGTGCAGCTCGGCGTGCGCGTCTCGCAGTTCTACGAGCACGAGTCGTGCGGCAAGTGCACGCCGTGCCGGGTCGGCACGCGCTGGCTGACGCAGATCCTGCAGAAGATCGAGGGCGGGCGCGGCACGCAGGGGGATCTCGACCTGCTGCTCGACGTCGCCGAGCGGATCAACGGCAAGTGCCTCTGCCCGCTGGGCGACTCGGACGCGATCGCCGTCGTCAGCTACGTCGACAAGTTCCGCGAGGAGTTCCAGGCGCACGTCGACGGCGGCGGCTGCCCGCTGCACGGCGGCTCCTCGCTCGACGGCGTGCTCGCCCCGGTCGAGGTGCACGAGCGCCACGTCCACGCCCACGGCCTCGGCCGGATCCACACACCACTCGAGGTGCTCGCGTGAGACGTCGTGTGTCGGTCTCTCCCGCGTCCCCGGCCGGTGGCTGCTGCAAGGGTTGTCTCGAGCCCGGATCTGCTGTTGCAGGCCCGAGCTCTGCGGGGGAGATGTCGTGAGCGAGCTGGTGACGCTCACGATCGACGACCGCGAGGTGCAGGTGCCGAAGGGCACCGGCCTCGTCGAGACCGCCGCCGCGGCCGGCATCGAGATCCCGGTCTTCTGCTACGAGCCACGCCTCGGCCCGCCCGTCGGGGCATGCCGCATGTGCCTCGTGGAGGTGGAGGGGCTGCCCAAGTTGCAGGCCGGCTGCACGCTGAGCGCCCAGGACGGCATGGTCGTGCGCACCTCCGCGACGTCGACGAAGGCGGCCGACGGCCAGAACGCGACCCTGGAGTTCATCCTCGTCAACCACCCGCTCGACTGCCCCGTCTGCGACAAGGGCGGCGAGTGCCCCCTGCAGGACCTCACGTTCCGCTACGGGCCCGGCTCGACCCGCATGACCTTCTCGAAGATGACCTTCGAGAAGCCGATCCCCGTGTCGCCGCTGATCGCGCTCGACCGCGAGCGCTGCATCCTCTGCTACCGGTGCACCCGCTTCTCCTCCGACGTCGCCGAGGACGACCAGCTGATCGCCCGCAACCGCGGCGCGTACACGGAGATCGGGACGTTCGCGGACGACCCGTACCGCGCACCGTTCTCCGGCAACGTCGTCGAGCTCTGCCCGGTCGGGGCGCTCACGTCCACGCAGTACCGCTTCAAGGCGCGTCCCTGGGAGATCCAGAGCGTGCCCACCGTGTGCGGCCTGTGCCCGGTCGGCTGCAACGTGACCGTGAGCACGCGCGAGGGGAAGGTGGAGCGCGTGCTCTCCCGGAACCACCCGGAGATCGACGGCGGGTGGCTGTGCGACAAGGGCCGCTACGCGCACCCGCACCTGACGGCGCCCGACCGGATCCTGGAGCCGCTCGCACGCGGCGAGCAGGGCCTGGCGCCGATCTCCTGGGACGAGGCGCTGGACACGGCGGAGCGGCTGCTCCACGGCGCCAGCGGGCACATCGTGACCGCGCTCTCCGGCACCGAGACGATCGAGCAGGCCTACGCCCTCGGCAAGCTGCTGCGCGGGGGCCTCGGCGCCCACACGGCGATGCTGCCCGAGCCCACCTCCGACGCCCTCGAGGCCTTCCACGCACCGCTGTCGACCATCGGCGACGCCGAGCTGGTGGTCGTGGTCGGGGACGACCCCGTCGTCGACCGGGCCCCGATCGTCGATCTCTGGCTGCGCGCCGCCCGGCGCGGCGGTGCGGAGATCGTCACGATCGGCCCGACCGGCGACGTGCCTGCCGCACCGGGCGAGGCGACGG
>JAOUEK010000143.1 GCA_029858755.1 Thermoleophilia bacterium | reverse complement strand
GAGCCCCGCCTCGCGGCGCAGCACGAGCAGGCCCGCATAGAGGGCGAAGACGGCGATCGTGACGCCCATCGCCGCGTCGACGTCCCCCCAGTCGAGGGTCGTGAGCCCGACCACGATCCCCGCAGCCAGGAAGACGAGGCCGACCAGCGCGACCCTGGACGAGAGCCGGTCGAGCGCCTCGAGCGGCGGCAGCCGCAGGCGCAGCACCCGGGCGTCTCGCCGCTTGAGGCGGCGCTCCTCCCACAGGTAGATCGCGGCCATCCCGCCCGCGACGGTGAAGGCGGCGAAGCCGACGAGCATCAGCCCGGCGTGAACCGCGAGCGTCACGCCGGCGTCGTCGACCTGTTGCGCCGCGGTGCCGCCGCCGGCCCAGGCCAGCAGGAGCAGGCCCGCGGCGACGGGCATCACCACGAGGCCGAGCATCCGGTACCGGGGTCGGCACCCCCAGATCAGGTAGGCGCTGACGACGAGCCAGGAGAAGAGGTTCAGCGCGCCGGCCCAGGTGCCCCACGGGAAGCCGTCGCTGGAGACGGCCTGCACGGCCAGGAGGGCCGTCTGGGCGACCCAGCCGACACGCACGCCCCAGATGCCGAGGCGAACTGCCCGCCCCCTGCCGCGCAGCCCACCGGCGTACGCGACCGCCGCCTCGCCGTACGCGATCAGCGCGGGCCAGACGAGCAGCTCAGCCATCGTGCCGGCGCCCACGGGCGAGCTCCGCGAGCTCGCCCGTCTCCCGCTCGAGGCGCGCGAGCTTCGCGGCGATGATCGCGACCCAGACGAGCACGAACAGGAAGACGACGCCGTAGGCGGCCGCGACGTACTTCTCGCCTGCGCTCATCGGCCGAGGGCCTCCCGCAGCTCCCTGAGGTGTGCGTCGGTGCGCTTCCCGGCGAGCTCGACGCTGTACATGACGAGCGCCAGCACGACGATCGCAGCCCAGGCCACGCAGAAGGCTCCGAACATCGTCCCCGTCATCTGCGGCCCCTCCCGCGTGAACACGGTGGGATGGATGAAGTCGCTCGCGAGCCGGATCGCGAGGAAGCTGACGGGGATCAGCGCCACGCCGAAGAGCGCGTAGACGGCGGAGATCCGTTCGCGCCGCGGGCCCGCCTCCACCGAGAAGCGCAGCATGAAGTAGGCGCAGTAGAAGAGGAACAGCACGAGGAAGAGCACGAGCTGGTTGGAGCTCCACGTCCACCAGACGCCCCATGACGCCTTGGCCCAGATCGCCCCCGTGATCAGCGTGAGCGCGCCGAAGATCGTCCCCTGGTGGATCGCGGTGTAGCTCTCCAGGTCGTAGCGCTCTCCACGCGTCCAGAGCACGCGCAACGCCTTCCAGGCGCCGAGCCCGAAGAGCACGTAGGCGGTGAGGGCGATCGGCACGTGGAAGTAGAAGATCTTCTGCGAGATCCCCTGGTCCGCGTCCTCGGGCGCGACGAAGAAGATCATGGTCACGGCTGCGGCCATGAGAGCGACGGAGATGACGGAGAGCGTCGGGAGGGTGATCCGCGCGGGCACTGGGGTCCTATTCGGTGACGACGTACTCGAACGAGGCCCACGAAAGTATCGCGAAGACGGCGTCGTACAGGCAGAGGAACGCCACGTACGTCCGTGGCTCGCTGGAGACGCTGGCCCCCACCCCGCCGACGACCAGCGGGATCGAGAGGGGGAGGACGAGCAAGGGGAGGATCACCTCGCGACCCCGCCCGGCGGCGGCCATCGCCGAGGCCAGCGTGCCCACGACGCAGATGCCGACGCTCGCCAGCACGACGCCGAGCACCGCTGCGGCGTCGAGCGGTGCGAAGAGCACCGCGAAGGCGGGGAGGGCGACGACCTCGGCCGCACCGAGGAACGCGAGCGCCGCAACTGTCTTCGCGAGCCAGATCGCGCTGCGGTCGCCGGTGGCGAGCACGAGCCCGTCGAGCGCCGCGTGCTCGCGCTCGGGCACCCAGGCGCGCGCCAGCCCGAAGAGCGCGGTGAACACGAGCGCCACCCAGAGCAGGCCGTACGCCGCGTCGTCACCTGCGCCCTGCGGCAGCGCGAAGTGGAAGACGACGAGCGTGGAGACGACGAAGAGCAGCATCGCGGGCAACGTGTCGCGGGCCCGGAGCTCGAGCAGGAGGTCCTTGCGGGCGAGCGCGACGACGTCGCCGACGTAGCCGCTCACGACGCCACCAGCGCGAGGTGGCCCGTCGAGAGCCCGGCGACGCGGTCTTGATCGTGGGTGGCGAGCACGACGGTGGAGGCGCCGACGAGCCGACGAAGCTCCTCGTCGAGCCGGTCGGCCCCTTCTTCGTCCAGGGCGGTGAAGGGCTCGTCGAGCACCAGCAGCTCGGGGTCGTGGAGGAGTACCCGGCACAGCGCGAGCCGCTGGCGCATCCCTCGCGAGTACGCCGACACGCGCTCCCGGCGAGCCTCCCAGAGGCCCAGGCGCTCGAGCAGCATCCCGATGCGCTCGCGGCGCTCGGGCACGCGGTAGAGGCGCCCGAACAGCTCGAGGTTCTCGACCGCGCTCAGCTCGCCGTAGACAAGCGCCTCGTGACCGAGGTAGCCGAGCCGGTCGCGCGACGCGTCCACGGCCAGCGCGCCCCTGGTGGGTGCGGCGAGCCCCGCGAGGAGGCGCAGGAGCGTCGTCTTGCCGGCGCCGTTGGCGCCCGTGACGACGAGGAAGCCGCCCCGGTCGAGGGCGAACGAGACGGGTCGCAGTGCGCGCCGCTGCCCATACCGCTTCTCGACCTCCTCTGCCCTGATCACCGCGCGCCTCGCCGTCCTCTCCCGGCACCGCGTCCGCGCGCGTGCCGCCAACCACCCCCAGGGGACACCCCAGGTCCCTGTGAAAACGGTAGCGCGGATCTCGTGACGGGGGAGTGTCGGGATCGTGCCAGGATCGCCCGGTCACGTGCGCCCCGGTGTGTTCCGGCACGTCGCGACCGGCGCCACAGAGGCGCGACGGCCCTCAGAGCAACGTGTCGAGAGCGACGAAGGCGCAGAAGACGACGGAGATCACCCCGTTGACGGTGAAGAACGCAGCATCGAGTCGTCGCAGGTCCCCGGGGCTGATCAGGCGGTGCTCGTAGAGGAGCAGCGCGGCGACGGAGGCGAGGCCCGCCCAGTACCAACCGCCGGCGTCCAGCCCGACGCCGACGACGGCGACCAGCACGACGACGGCCACATGCATCGCGCGGGCGGCGGCGAAGACCCCATGCTCTCCGAACCGCGTCGCCCACGAGTGGAGGCCTGCGGCGCGATCGTGCTCCAGGTCGAACAGCGAGTAGAAGAGGTCGAAGCCGGCGACCCAGAGCGCGACGGCGAGGCCGAGCAGCCACGCCTCCCACGGGGCGCGGCCGGTGACGGCGAGCCACGCCCCGACTGGTGCCAGGCCCAGGCAGGCGCCGAGCCAGAGATGGCACAGCCAGGTGACGCGCTTCAGGTAGGGGTAGGCGACGAACAGCGCGACCGGGACTGGCCACAGCCAGCGAACGATCGGCTCGAGCTGGAACACCGCCACCAGGTAGACGGCCAGCGCGAGCGCCGAGAGCGCCGCCACCTGCGCCCGTGAGAGCGCGCCGCTGGGCAGCTCCCGGGCCGCCGTGCGCGGGTTGTGGGCGTCGAGCTCGGCGTCGGCCAGGCGGTTGAGCGCCATCGCGAGCGTCCGGGCACCGACCATCGCCACGGTGATCCACGCCATCGACGCCGTGCCCGGCCAGCCGTCCGCTGCGAGCAGCGCGCCGACGTACGCGAACGGCAGCGCGAACACGGTGTGCTCCAGCCGCACGAGGCGGGAGAGGCGCCGCGGGAGCGAGACCGCGTGGCTCGTCACGTCTGGCGGTGGGACGAGCCCTGGTCACCGGCCGCGAGGTCGAGCCCGTGGGCCAGCGCCGGTCGAAGCACGGCGAAGCCGTCGCGACAGCCACCCGGCGAGCCCGGGAGGTTGACGACGAGCGTGTCGCCGCGGAGCCCCGCGACGCCGCGCGAGAGGAGCGCGTGCGGCGTCCGGCCGAGGGCGTCGGCCCTGATCGCCTCGGCAATCCCGGGCGCCTCGCGGTCGAGCACGGGGCGCGTGGCCTCGGGGGTGACGTCGCGCGGCGCGAACCCTGTGCCACCGGTGGTCAACACGACGCGTACCCGCTCTGCCAGGTCGACCAGAGCGGCTGCGATCTCCTCGCTCTCGTCGCGGACGACGAGCCGCTCGACCTCGAAGCCGTCGGCCACCAGCAGCTCGGCGAGCGTGTCGCCGCTGACGTCCTCGCGCACGCCGTGGTGCACGCCGTCCGAGACGGTGAGCACCGCGGCTCTCACACGACCTCCTGCTTCGTCTTCTCCACGAGGCGAACCTCGGCGATGCTCAGCTCCCGGTCGATCGCCTTCGCCATGTCGTACACCGTCAGCGCGGCGACGGCCGCGGCAGTGAGCGCCTCCATCTCCACCCCGGTCTGGGCGGTCGTCTCCGCCACCGACTCGATCTCCACGCCCTCCGGGCGCACCTCGAGCCGCACGTCGACGACCGAGAGCGGCAGCGGATGGCAGAGCGGCACGAGCTCGCTGGTTCGCTTCGCGGCCATGATCCCTGCGATCTGCGCCGTCGCCAGCGCGTCGCCCTTCGGGAGCGACCGCAGCCGAGCCGCGGTCTCTGCTGCCATGCGCACCGTTGCACGCGCGACCGCCCGCCGGCGGAGGGGCGGCTTGTGGCCGACGTCCACCATGCGCACCTCGCCGGTCGACTCGTCGACGTGGGAGAAGCCGCTCATCGCCGCAACGTCCTCCGCGCCAGGCGCAGCAACCCGCGCCGATGATCGCGCGCGGAGCGCAGGCGGGCGCCCAGCCCGTCCCCGTAGAGCAGGTCGAGCGCGCCTCGGAAGCCGTCGCCGACGACCTCCGAGTACGGGTACCACCACGGCGGGCGCAGCAGGCCGCGGTCAGCGTCGGTGAACGTGATGTGGGAGACGGCGTAGAGCCCGTGCTTGGAGTGCGTCCGGCCGTGCCCCGAGTCCTTGCGGCCGCCCCACGGCGCCTGACAGGCGCCGTAGGAGTACGCATGGTCGTTGACCCACACGGATCCCGCCTCGAGCGCTGCTGCGACACGCACGCCGCGCTCGCGGCTTCGCGTCCACACGCTCGCCCCGAGAGCGAACGGCGAGTCGTTCGCCCGACGTATGCCGTCCGCCTCGTTGTCCATTCTGGAAACGATGACGACCGGGCCAAAGATCTCCTCCTGCCGGATCCGGGCGTCGTCCGGCTCGGCAGCGAGCACGGTCGGCTCGTGGAACCAGCCGGGCAGCCCCGTCTCGGGCCTGCCGCCGCCGGTCACCAGCTCCGCCCCGCGCTCGACGGCGTCCGCCACCAGCGCCTCCACCTTCGCGCGCTGCCCCTCGGTCACGAGCGGGCCGAGGTCGGTGCGCGGGTCGTCCCCCCGCCCGATGCGGAGCTCGCTGGCACGCGCGGCCAGCCGCTCCACGAAGGGCTCGTACAGGCCGGCGGCGACGTAGACGCGCTCGATGCCGGAGCACACCTGGCCGCAGTTCGTAAAGGCGCCCCACAGCGCCCCCTCGACCGTCCGTGCGAGGTCCGCGTCGTCCAGCACCAGCATCGGATCCTTGCCGCCGAGCTCGAGCGTCGCCGGGCAGAGCCGCTCTGCGGCGCGGCGCCCGACGACCCGACCGGCATCGGTGGAGCCGGTGAAGAGGACGGCGTGCACTCCGCGGTGTCCGACGAGGGCGTCGCCGGCCGTCGCGCCGGTGCCCTGGACGACGCGCACCAGCCCGGGAGGGGCGCCCGCACGGCGGAACACCTCCTCCACCCACGCACCGCTGAGCGGCGTCAGCTCCGAGGGCTTCACCACCACCGCGTTTCCCGCGGCGACAGCGGTCGCGGCCTGCGTGAAGGGGATGCCGAAGGGGAAGTTCCACGGTGAGATCACCGCGACGACGCCGATCGGCGCGTAGCGGACGTGGCCG
>JAOUEK010000142.1 GCA_029858755.1 Thermoleophilia bacterium | reverse complement strand
CCTCGCCCCGGGGCGCAAGGGCGGTGACCGCGACGACCGGGTCATGCCCGTCGCCGCGATCTACGACCCGGAGCTGACCCTCGAGCTCCCTCTCCCCGTCACCGTGGGGACGACGATGAACGCCCTCGCGCACTGCGCCGAGGCGTACTACGCGCCCGGGAGCGGCGAGCGTGCGGCGGAGTGCGCAGACGCCGGAGCGGCGGCGATCGCCGAGGCGTTGCCGCTCGTCGTCGACGAGCCGGGCTCGCTCTCAGCGCGCACGCGACTGCTGGAAGGGGCGATGCAGGCTGCGTTCGCGCTCTCCCACTCTGGGCTCTGCCTCGCGCACGCCATGGCGCAGGGACTCGGCGGGCGCTTCGGCCTGCCACAGGGCTCGATGAACGCGATCTGCCTCCCGGCCGCCCTCCGCTTCAACGCCGAGGCCGTCCCCGACGCCGTCGCCCGCTTCGCCGCCGCGCTCGGCTCGGACGACGCACCGGCGACGTGCGCCGCGCTCGCGGCCCTCGGCGGCTTCTCGCGCCTCCGGGACGAAGGCGTGCCCGAGGAGGGCCTGGCGGAGACGGCGGCCGCGATCGCCGAGCGCCCAGGGGCCAAGGCGAACCCACGGCCGGTCACCGCCGCCGACGTCGAGCGCCTGCTCCTCGAGGTGTGGTGAGCCTCAGCGGACGCTGAGCGGCGGCGCCCGCCTGACGCGCGCGAGCACGGGGTCGCTGACCCGGCTTGCCAGCACGACCACACGGGTCACCCAGGGCGCGCCCGGCCCGAGCGCGAGCAGGGCGGCGGCCGCGCCCACCACTGCGCCGGCGAGGACGTCGCCCGGGTAGTGGAGACCGAGGGCCACGCGCGAGAGCGCGATCACGGCGGCGAGGGCGAGCAGCGAGCCGCCCACGACGCGGGAGAACGCGAGCACGGCGATCGCGATGGCGAACGCCGCCGCAGCGTGGTCGCTGGGGAAGGAGGGGTCGGCCGAGCGCGCGGCGAGCAGATGGACGGCGTCCGGGTGCGCGGCGAACGGGCGCGGCCGCGCCCACACGTGGGCGATCACCTGGTTCGCAAGCAGGGCGATGGCGGCGCTGCCCAGTGCCGAGGTGGCGGCGAGCTTCCAGCGAGGCGCGCCGTACGGGCGCGCGACGAACCACAGCGAGACCGTCAAGGCCGCCACCAGCGGCACGCAGACCGCCGCGAACAGCGTCAGCGGGTCCTCGAGCCAGTCGCGTGTGGCGATGCCCGAGTTGATCGTGTGGGCGAGCGACCAGTCGATGCGGCGATGCTAGCCCGGGCCACGTTGCGCCCGGGTTGCGGCAGGCCGGCTAGCCGTTGGCGTTGTTGTCGGCCGTCTGCATGGCGGCGACGACCCGGCGCAGGCTGACGACGCCCACCACCTGGCCGTCGGCCAGCACCGGCAGGTGGCGGAAGCCGCGGACGATCATCAGCCGCTCAGCCTCCTCCAGCGCCATGTCGCCGTCGACCGTGACGGGGTCCTCTGTCATCCATTCGCGCACCCGAGCCTCGCTCGTGTGCACCCGTGCGGCCATCGCCTTGAGGAGGTCGCGCTCCGTGAGGATGCCGATCAGGCGCCCCCAGTCCTTGACCACCACCGCGCCGACGTTCTTCGCCGTCATGCGCTCGGCGACCTCGCCGAGGGTGTCCTCGGGCGCGACCTCGATGAAGGTCGGCTTGACGATGTCTGCGAGCACGGCAGGCACGGGTGGGGAGTCTAACGGAGCCGTCAATCGATAACTTCTTGTAATCACAGGTATTAGCGGATACTGCTAAACTCGCGCCCGCATGACCAGTCGTGCGGACATCGACGTGCTCGTGGTGGGCAGCGGCGCCGCGGGCCTCTCGGCCGCCGTCTCAGCCGCCCGGAGCGGAGCGCGCGCGGCCCTCGCCACGAAGACCTCGCTCCAGGCGAGCAACTCGGCGAAGGCGCAGGGCGGGATCCAGGCGGCCATGGGCGCCGACGACACGCCGGAGGTGCACGCGGCCGACGTGATGCGCTCGTCGCACGAGACCGCGAGCCCGGAGCTCGTCGCTGTACTGACCGGCGACGCGCCCGGAGCGATCGGCTGGCTCGAGGAGCTCGGCGTCGCCTTCACCCGCGAGAACGGCTCGTACCGGCTCGCCCGTTGCGGCGGCGCGTCCCGGCACAGGCTGCTCCAGGTCGGCGATCGGACCGGGCACGCGATCACCAAGGCCCTCCGCGAGGCGTACCTCGCGGCGCCGGGTGCGGCTCTCGAGCGCCACCGGCTGGTCTCGCTCGAGCCGGTCGCAGCAGGATGGCGGGCCACGTTCGCCACAGCCGAGGGCACGGTGCAGGTCGATGCGGGTGCGGTCGTGCTCGCCGCCGGCGGTCGCTGCTACGCGGAGGCCCAGGCCAGGGGCGAGCTCTCCACCAACCACCCCAACGCCACCGGCGAGGTGACGCGCGTGGCCCTCGACGCCGGTGCCGAGGCGCGCGACCTCGACGCGCTGCAGTACCACCCGAACGGCGGCGCGTGGCCACCGACGATGCAGGGCTACTCGATCCCCGAGACCACGCGCTCCTACGGTGCGGTGCTGCTCAACGCCGAGGGCGAGGAGTTCACCGACTCGCTCGGCCCTCGCGACGAGGTGGCGCAGGCGATCTTCGACGAGGTCGCGGCCGGCCGCGGTGTGGAGACGCCGGACGGGCGCCCCGCGGTCTGGCTCGACACGACCCGGATCGCCGAGGCCGACGCGGCCGTCTCGCTGCCGTACATGCTGCGCCGGTACCGTGGCGCCGGGATCGACCCGTTGACGGAGAAGATCGCCACGTACCCGGTGCTCCACTACCAGAACGGCGGGCTCGTGATCGACACCGACGCAGAGACCACACTCGAGGGCGTCTTCGCCTGCGGCGAGATCGCCGGGGGCACCCATGGACAGAACCGGATGATGGGCAACTCGCTGCTCGAGTGCGTCGTCTTCGGCCGTCGCGCAGGCCGCGCCGCGTTGGCGAGGGCGCGGGCGTGAGCGCCGCCACGACCACGAACCTCGCGCAGGTCGTCGAGGACGCGGCAGCGCACCTGTACGTGTGGGCGCTGAAGGACATCCCCCAGGACCTTCGGGACGCGCTGGCCGCGGCTCGCGGTCGGGAGACTTCGAGGACGGGGATCCGGGTGCTGGAGACGATCCATCGCAACGTCGAGATCGCCGACGAGCAACGGAACCTCGTCTGCCAGGACACCGGGATCGCCGTCTACTACTGCCGCGTGGGGGAGGGCTTCCCCCTGCACCCGGCCCGGATCTACGCGGCGCTGAGGGCGGGCACGGAACGTGCGACCATCGAGCATCCGCTGCGCTCGAACACGGTGCACACGCTGACGCGCGAGAACACCGGGGCGAACGTCGGTTACCGGGTGCCGATCGTCCATTGGGAGTTCGTCCCCGACTGGGACGGGCTGGACGTGAAGTGCGTGCCGAAGGGGTCGGGGTCGGAGAACATGACCTTCCTCAAGATGCTCGTGCCCGCCGACGGGGTGAAGGGGATCAAGCGCTTCGTGCTCGACTCGATCGTGGGCGCGGGCGGCAAGCCGTGTCCGCCGGGGATCGTCGGTGTCGGCATCGGCGGCTCGGCGGACTACGCGATGCACCTGGCGAAGGACGCGATCTCGCGTCCGGTGGGCACACGCAACTCCGACCCGCTGGTGGCAGAGCTGGAGGCCGACCTGTACGAGTTGCTCAACGAGACCGGGATCGGGCCGATGGGGCTGGGGGGCGACGTGACCGTGCTCGCGGTGCACGTGGAGCACGCCGACACCCACATGACGCTGAACCCGGTGGCGGTCAACTACCAGTGCTGGGCCGCCCGCCGCGCCTCCGCGCACATCGCCGGCGACGGAACCTTCGACTACGTGAGGGACTCGTGACTCCTGCCATGCCTTGTGACGATCAGTTACAAGGGATCGTGCCTCGCGGCGATCGGGCGCGGGGGCCGGGAGGCGTGGGCTGAGATGGCGCAGCACGAGGTCGCCTTCCCGGTCACCGATCCCGCCGAGCTCCTGAAGCTCCGCGCCGGAGACGAGGTGATCGTGCAGGGCCACGTCATCGGCATCCGCGACCGCACCCAGATCCGCATCTTCGACCAGGGCCAGGAGCCGCCGATGGATCTCGCCGGGGCGTTCCTGCTGCACACGGCGCCGAACGTGCGCAAGGTCGGCCCCGGGCGCTACGAGAAGATCTGCATCGGCACTACGACCAGCGCGCGCATGGTGCGCTTCACCGAGGGGCTGGGCGAGCGCTACGGCGTACGCGCGATCTGCGGCAAGGGCGGCTTCCCCGACGAGGCGATCGAGCCGATGCAGCGCCTGGGCATGGTCTACTTCGCGATCGTCGGCGGCGCCGCCGCGCTCGAGACGACGCAGATCGAGGAGATCGAGGAGGTCGCGTGGGAGGAGCTGATGCCGGAGTGCCTGTGGAAGTTCCGCGTCCGTGACTTCGGCCCGCTGATCGTCGGCATCGACGCACACGGGGGCTCGCTCTACCGCGACGTCCAGGACCGTGCCGCCCGCAAGCTGGAGGAGCTGTATGCACGCCTTTGACGGAGACGGCTTCCTCGACGTGCCTCGGCGCGCCGGCAAGCCGCGAACGCTCGGCCTCACCCACGTCCTCGACAAGGGGCTCAACCTCCGCGAGATCGAGGGGCTCTTCGACACGGCCGGGGAGTACGTCGACATCGTCAAGTTCGGCTGGGGAACCAGCTACGTCACCAACAACCTCGAGAAGAAGATCGCCCTCTACCGGTCGTTCGGCACGCCGGTCGTGTGCGGCGGCACGCTGTTCGAGGCCGTCTACGGCCAGGGGAAGCTCGACGAGTTCAGGCGCTGGCTGGAGCACTACCGCTTCTCGCACGTGGAGATCTCCGACGGGACGGTCGACATGCCGCGCGAGCGCAAGCTCGAGCTGATCGCCGAGTTTGCGCGCGACTTCACCGTGCTCAGCGAGGTCGGCTCGAAGGACGCCGACGTCGTCTTCGCCCCGTACCAGTGGGTGGAGTGGATCCAGGAGGAGCTCGCGGCGGGCGCGTGGAAGGTGATCACGGAGGGGCGTGAAGGCGGCACCGCCGGCATCTACCGCCCGACCGGCGAGATGCGAACGGGGCTCGTGGACGAGATCGTCCACTCGATCGACTTCCACCGGCTGATCTTCGAGGCGCCGACGAAGGCGTCGCAGGCGTGGTTCGTGAAGCAGTTCGGCCCGGAGGTCAACCTCGGCAACATCCCGCCCGACGAGGTGATCGCGCTGGAGACGCTGCGCCTCGGCCTTCGCGGCGACACGCTCCGAGAGATCCTGCTCGCCCCCAAGCCGAGCTGATGGTGGCCCGCGTAGCGCGACCGGCACCCTCGGCTCCGCGGCCGCGAGTCCGGCCGCCTTCAGGGATGGTCGCGCGCAGGGATCCGCTTCGCGGCCGCTTCTCGCGGTCGGTGCCGTCGGGGCCGCGGCCGCGAGTTCGGCCGCCTTCAGGGATCGTCGCGCGCAGGAATCCGCTTCTGCGGATTCCTGCGCTGCGGGGCTAGATGGACTGGAAGCTCTCGCTCGCGGGGCTCCTGATCGGCCTGCTGGTGGGCATGACCGGCATGGGCGGTGGCTCGCTGATGACGCCGCTGCTGGTGATCGTCTTCGGCTTCAAGCCGACGGTGGCGATCGGCACCGACATCCTGCACGGGGCGGTGTTCAAGTCCTTCGGCGCGGGTCAGCACCGGCGGCTCGGCCACGTCCACGCCCGGCTCACCGTGTGGATGCTGCTCGGGTCGGCGCCTGCGTCGCTCGGAGGCGTCGCCCTCTCCGCGTGGCTGGAGAGCCGCTACGGGGATTCCTTCGAGGACGCCGCCAAGCAGGTGCTCGGCGCCGCACTGATCGTCGCGGGGATCGGCTTCTTCGTGAAGACGTTCATCCACGGTCGCACGAGCGACCAGCCCTTCCGACTGGCGAACCGCGACCGGCTCAGCGCCGTCCTGATCGGGATCTTCGGCG
>JAOUEK010000141.1 GCA_029858755.1 Thermoleophilia bacterium | reverse complement strand
TGCCACCTCGGGCGCTACAACGGCGTGTACGACGCCCCGCGGCAGGTGCTCGCGGCGATCGGCTGCGAGCTGGTCGAGATGCCGCGCAACCGCGACAACTCCTTCTGCTGCGGGGCCGGGGGCGGGCGCATCTGGATGGAGGAGCTGAAGCAGGGCGACGCGCCGCGGCCCAGCGAGAGCCGCATCCACGAGGCGATCGAGCTCGGCGGGATCGACTACTTCGTGGCGGCGTGCCCGAAGGACGTGACCATGTACGAGGACGCGATCAAGACGTCCGGCCACCAGGGCGAGATCGAGCTGCGCGAGCTGTCGGAGCTCGTGCTCGAGGCGCTCGCGCTCGTGCCTGCCCAGGTCGCGGCCGACGAGGCCGGAGACGACGAGGGCGGCACGACCGGCACCGCCGGAATCTGACCGCCGGCTCGCGCCCGCAGCCCCTCAGCTCAGGACGAACAGCTCCTTGAAGGGCGTTCGGACGATGCGCCAGGTCGCCCGCGAGCCTGCAGCGAAGGAGGCGACGTCGCCGGGCCCGAGCGCGAGCGTCGGGCCGCCGTCCACGGCGATCACGACCCCGCCCTCGAGCACGTGGATCGTCTCGTCGAGCTCGAAGTCGTAGTCGAACGGCGCGGGGAGCTCGCCGAGGACCCTCCACAGCCCCGCTTCGTACGCGCGCGCGCCCTCGTCGGAGCGGAGCGTGTGCACCTCGCCGACGATGTCTCCGCCGAGCTCCATCGGCGCCCAGGCATCCGCGTCCACGTGCGTCCGCCACGGCCCCGGCATGGACGCACCCTATCGCTGCACGCACGGCGTGGTTCGTTCTAGGGTAAGTCGGACACACGTCAGCGGAGGTGCCCGGTGAGCAAGGAGACCGCGTTCTACCCGCGCCTGCGGGAGATGACCGACGACTGGATGGACCTGTTCGGCTACTGGGCGCCGTCCGTTGTCACCGACACGCTCGAGGAGTACCGCGCCTGCCGGGAGACGGCGGCGCTGATGGACTTCACGATGCTGCGGAAGGTCGACCTCGACGGGCCCGGGGCGCTCGACTTCGTGAACGGGATCGTCACCCGGGACGTGTCGAAGCTCGGCGTGGGCCAGATCGGCTACGGGGCGCTCTGCAACGAGGACGGCAAGATGGTCGATGACTGCACCGTGGCCGTGCGCTCGCCGGAGAGCATCCGCTTCTGCGGCGCGAACGACCGCGACTACGGGATCTTCTCCGCCAAGGCGCCGCCCGGGATCACGGTGCGCGAGCACACGGACGCGACGCCCCATCTCTGCCTGCAAGGCCCTCTGAGCCGGGTGATGCTGCAGTCGCTCACCGACGCCGACCTGTCCAACGCGGCATTCCCCTACTACACGCTCCGCGACGACGTCGAGATCGCGGGGGTGCCGGTGTTCATGACGAGGCTCGGCTACACAGCCGAGCTCGGCTACGAGCTCTGGGTCGAGCGGGATCGCGCCCTCGACCTCTGGGACGCGCTCGTGGGAGCGCTCGCGCCGCAGGGGATGAAGGTGATCGGCATGGTCGCGCTCGACCTCTTCCGCATCGAGGGCGGGTTCATCATCGGTGGCGTCGAGTACGACGAGACCGTGTCCCCGTACGAGTGCGGTCTCGGCTGGTCGGTCGCGCTGGACAAGGGCGACTTCCAGGGGCGCGCCGGCCTGGAGCGCGACCGTGACGCACCCCTGCCGCGCCTCACGAGCGTGCGCCTGGCCGGCGGCGGCGAGGCGGCGAGCGGAGCGCCGCTCTTCGCGAACGGGGCCGAGGTGGGGCTCGTCACGCAGGCGGTCGAGTCTCCGTTCCTCGGGGGGGCCACGCTCGGGCTCGCGAAGATCCGCGGGGATCTCAACGTGCCCGGAACGGCGGTCGTGGCACGCGTCGGCGGCGAGGACATCGCCGGCGAGGTCGTCGAGCATCCGGTCTACGAGAAGGCGCGGCGCAAGGCCAAGGAGTCGTGAGCTACCGCATCTGGTGGCGCTGGAACGACGGCGTGAGCGGGCACGTCTGGCTGTCGGCGGACGACGCCCGACGGCTCGCGAACGAGATGGCGCTGCAGGGCTGCGGCGGGCTCGCCGATCGGATCCTCGCGGTCGAGGACGAGGCGACGATCCCGCCGCAGGAGGTGCTGGAGGCGCTGGAAAGCGTCTCCGAGACGCCGCTCGCGCTGGCCGATGCCGAGCTCTGGGGGGAGTGGCTCCGCTTCCTGGAGGGGGCGGAGGCGAAGGGCGGGCTGCTCGTCCGGCGCTGAAGCCCGGCGGCGACCGGTCGATCCGGCTGCGGCCGCCGCGGCTAAGTCCAGGGGTACGGGCTTGCCGAGACGGGATGGAGTGCGGCCTGCGCGAACCTGTCGAGCCGGAAGGCGGAGAGCTCCGCCGCCTTCCCGCCGAGCAGCTCCACCGCGGCGAGCTTCCCGAGCGCGAGCATCTTGAAGCCGTGGTTCGAGTCGAGCACGCCGTAGACGCCGTCGCGCAGCCAGCCGACGATCGGGTACGAGTCCGGTGTGAAGCAGGTCTGCGACGCCCCCGACGAGCTCGCCCACCGTTCGCGTGGGCCGTCGAAGCGGCCGAGCGCCCAGGCGAGAGCCGTCGTGATCGCGTCGTCGAACTCGGCCGTCGTCGCCCCCAGCACCGGGTGGGACGGCCCGTACGGGTCGAGCTCGCAGTCGTCCGGGAGCGCGAGCGGCAGCCCTCCCGCCGCGACACCGCGTCCGAGGCCGGGCCGGAAGTAGATGCCCCAGTGGTCGGGGAGGTGCTCCGAGACAGGGACGTCGGCGTCGAGGTGGACGACCGGCGCGCGCGGGTCGAGGGCTGCACCCGCGTGCTCGTACTCGCCCTCGCGCACCTGCCAGTAGTGGAACGGGCGTCGCTCCTGCCCGGCCACGACGAGCGACGCCGGCAGCCCGGCGATCGCCCATAGCTCGCGGGCCCACGGGCCCGGCGCCAGCACGACCGCCTCGCAGCGAATGTCGCCCTCGCTGGATTCGACGGCGCCGTCGCCGACGCCGGTCACCTCGGCGCCCTCGACGATGCGAACTCCCGCCGAGCGGGCCATCCCCGCGAGCGCCTCGACGGTCGTGCGGGCGTCCGCCCACCCGCTGCGCTGCTCGTGCAGGAGCGCGGTCGACCCGATGGCGCGCCAGTCCGGGAACAGCATCCGCATGTGCTCGGTCACCGCCTCCTCGCCGCGGACGAGCGTGGACGGGTAGCCCACGTCCACGTGCTGCGCCGCGATCACCTCGAGCTCGTCGGCCTGCGCCTCGGGCACGACGGCGACGTAGCCGACCTGCCGGAACCCGAACAGCGCCGGGTCGAGCTCGAAGATCTCGACCGACCGGCTGACGATCTCGTTCGTGGCCGGCGAGCGGTAGAAGTTGCGGACGATGCCGCCGGAGATGCCGCTCGCGCCGGCCCCGACTCGTTGCTTGTCGAGCACGACGACGTCGTCGCCGGAGCCGAGTGCCTCGGCGAGGTGCACGGCGACGGAGAGCCCGTGGACTCCGGCGCCGACGACGACGAAGCGCGCGGTACCGGGGACGGTCACGCGGGCTGCGCTTCCTTGACGACCTCGTCGAGCCACCGCTCGAAGAGGGCGCGCCCGACGCCGCGCAGCTCGTCCGCCGACTCCTCGATCGAACGCAGGAACGGCCCCGCCGCCTCGACGCCGAGCGTCCGCTCGAGCGACGTCACGTACTCGGGGACGGCCGCCCACTCGCGGGCCATCTCCGGCGTGACCTCGAGGTGGAACTGCACCCCGTAGGCGTTGCCGACGCGGAACGCCTGGTTCGCGTACGCCGGCGACGACGCGAGCAGGGTGGCCCCGGCGGGCAGGTCGAACGTGTCGCCGTGCCACTGCAGGGTGAGGAACGGGCTCGGCAGCGCGGCGAACACGGGGTCGCCGGAGCCGTCAGCGGTGAGCTCGACCGGCAGCAGGCCGACCTCGGGCTCGGGGCCCGTGTACGCCCGCGCGCCGAGGCTCGCGGCGAGCAGCTGCACGCCGAGGCACACCCCCCAGAACGGTGTCCCGGCCCGCACCGCGTCGGCGATCAGGCGCTTCTCGTCGCGCAGCCACGGGTGGTCGTCCTCGTCGCCCGCGCTCATCGGCCCGCCCATCGCGACCACGGCGTCGAAGGGGCGCCAGTCAGGGAGCGGCTCGCCCTCGTCCAGCTCGACCCGGTGCAGCCGCGCCCCGCGCTCGCGCAGCACGTCCTCGAATACCCCTGGCGGCTCGCAGGCGATGTGCTGCAGGACGAGGACCTCCACGAGCGGATTCTCCCACTCCCCCGTCTTCCCGAGCCTTGTAACTGATCGTCACATGGATCCGACGAGAACGCTGCACGGCATCGGCACACAGGAGACACGGAGGCGTGTGACTCTCGGGGCGGATGAGCGCGGATCGTGTGCGCATGACCCCGACCTCCCCCCCGGCTGGATCCCCGGTTGGCCGCCGCTGCGCTCGTGCTCGACGACCCGACCGCGGCCGCCGCCGAGACGTGGCGCCGCGTGGGGGTGGTGGCCGACCGGCTCGGACTGCCGCGTCCGGGGTACGACACGGTTCGACGCACGCTGCTGGACGGTCGGCGTAGACGAGCCGAGATCAGCCGCCTCCTCGATCCAATCGCCGTCGATCTCGCACGGGGACGGGTGTCGATCGCGCACCACGAGCGCATACGCGCCGCCGTCGAGATCGCCGGCGACGGGCGCAAGGGCCGGCGTCACTGACCTTGTGACGATCAGTTACAAGGCCCGGCAGGCGCTCGCGTACGACGGGTTCGCTCCGGGGCCCATGCCCCCCCGACCGCGGCCTGCGGCGTACGCGGGCGCGCGGGGCCGTCCGAGCGAGCCGAGCCGGGCCAAGCCGAGCCGAGCGCGAAGCGAGCAGTCCGTCCTGCGCGTCGCAGACGGGGTCAGGGCACCGGGCTGCGACGCCTCGGCTCCACGCTCGAGGCTCGAAGGCGTAGGCCCAGGCGAGAGCCGAGCTCGACCGCGGAGCGCCACATGGCGCGGAGCCGCGCAGCCGTCGAACGCACGATGCCGAGCACGAGACGCTTCGTGCCCGCCGGCGCCCGCCATACCGCGCCGACGATCCAGCCGGCCACCCCCACCAGTGCGAGCGCGACGAAGAAGAGCGCCAGCCACAGCTGCTGTCTGGTCATGGGGCCCACCTCCGGGAGCTCCGCGCCTCGCGTGGAACGCGGCAACGAGTCGACGTGGGTGGTGCTGACGGGGCCGTTGTCCCGCCTCGAGCACGCTGCGGCGCCCCCGACGAGGGTAGTCGCGACGTCGCGATCGAGCGGTCGGGAGGCTACGAGGGCCGGTAGGCACGACGTAGTGGCGCCAGCGTCACGCCCCGATATAGTTCACTAGTCAAGTACATTGGAGAGCCGGTCTCGTCGGCCGATATCGACGCTCCGCACCGAGGGGACACATGACCCCCGACTCGCTCCGCCGCCTCCGCTGGTTCGCGATCGCGGTTCCGGTCGCCTACCTGATCGGGATCTGGGTGGTCGGGCACGACGTCGTCCCGGCCGTCCACCACCACCCGTGGGTCTGGCTCCTGGCGGCCTCCGTGCTCGTCAGCATCGCCCGTCGTCTCGAGCAGCTCGTCCCTGGTGATCCGCGACCTCCCTGGCGAGACGAGTCCCCCTCGTCGCCGAGATGCGTAGGCGCGGCCTCGGAGCGCTCTTGAGCAACGCGAGATTCGCCTCCGTCTCGAGCGGCATGGGATCCCGCGCCGCCAGGCAGAGCACGCCGATCACCTGCGACCGGTGGTCGGTGGAGCCGAGAGGAAGGCCCCGGCCTGAAGCAGGAGCCACCGAGGCCTCTGCCGACGGCCCTGGTGTCTTGACTCCGGGCCGCCCTCCTGCCCCACGACGACGGCGACGCTCTCCGCGAGCGACGAGCGCTATCGGCACGCAGCGTCCTGACCCGTCGCGTTCGCGACAAAGCGTGCGATCAGCAATCGCTGCTGCGCCGTCAACGTCGTCACGAACGACGGCATCCTGCCGTTGCC
>JAOUEK010000140.1 GCA_029858755.1 Thermoleophilia bacterium | reverse complement strand
GTTTCGGCTCGAGGCCGTCGCCCCAGCCGACGCCGTCCTTCTGGAACGAGCCGACGACGAAGGCCCCGGCCGGGACGCCGAGCGCCGCCCGCGACGCTGCGCGCTCCCCCGCTCCGCCGAGCGGGAAGTGCTCGACGTCGATCCCGATCGGGATCCGAAACACGTGTTCTTGGGGAATCCCGTGCCCGACGACCAGCTCCTCCATCTCGGCATGCGTCACCTGGACGCGGGCGAAGAGGCTCGCGTGTCGGCGCAGCGCGGCGAACGCCTCGTCGAACTCCGGGTACCCCGGCGTCCCCGGGCGCCCGTGGAACCACGACGCCCCGACCCGGTGCGTCGTCTCCAGCCAGCGGGGGTGCACCGCCGTGAAGTGGCTCGTGTGGAAGACAGCCTGCCCGCCGGCGAAGCGCGACCACGCGGACGGCGCCGTCTCGACGCCGAGCCGCGCGGCGCGCGCCTCGAGGATGCGGGCATCCTCGTCGAGCGACCAGCCGCTCCCGTCGCCGACGACGAAGAGCCGCGAGTACCGTGGCCAACCGCGTGTGCGGGCGGCGACGAGCCCACGCATCGCCGCACGGCCGGCAGGAGCAACGAAGCGCCTTGCTGCCGCGGCCGCGCTCACGCCCGCAGCACCTCGAGGTAGCGGTCGGCGACGTCCGCAAGCGCCGGCACGCGGATCGCGGCCCGGTAGCCCTCGAGGCCGGCGGCGAGGCACTCGATCGCAGCGGGGAGCTCCTCGGGCTCGTCGAACGCCACGCCCGCCTCGCCGACCAGCTCCGGGTGACCGCCGCTCCGTCGGTAGACCGCGGGCAGCTCGCACGCGAGCGCCTCGAGCAGCGCGTTCGAGCACGGGTCGTCGAGGCTCGCGGCGAGGTAGGCGTCGTGGCGCCGCAACAGCTCGGCGAGCTCGGTCGACGGCACCGGAGGCAGCATGCGAATGCGGTCGAACCGGACCGGCGAGCGCCCCACGAATGTCAGCTCGACGCGCTCGGGGTCGAGCGTCCGGTCGAGCGCCTCGAGCGCGTCGAAGCCCTTGCGCCGGTTGTCCGACCAGCTCGTCGCGACGAGGCGCAGCGGACGCCCGTCGAGCGGCTCCCGCTCGCCCGACGGCGGGTGGAACAGCGCGGGGTCGGGTGCATTCCCGATCACGATCGGGTCGCGGAGCTCGTAGCCGAGCTCGTGGTGCCGCTCGAGGCTGTAGCGCGACTGGAGCACCGTCGCGGCGGCGAGCTCGGCGTTGATCGCCGCCACGCGCCGGTCGGTGCCGTCGTCGTAGCCGCGGTAGGCGCCGATCGGGCCGTCGACCCGATGCACCATGCGGCAGCCCGCCCGTGCGAAGCGACGCAGCCGGCGGAGGTCGAAGTTGAACGAGTTGAAGAGGCACACGGGCGTGCCGCCAGAGATGCGGTTGAGCTCGACGGCGAAGCCGCGGCGCTCGAGCTCGCCGACCAGGGCGCGGACGAACTGGTGGCCACCGCCAGTGGGTGGCGGCACGAGCTCGTGGAAGACCGCAAAGTCGGCAGCACCCCTCCGGGCGCGCACGAGATCGACCTCGGTGCAGACGAGTGTGGCGGCACGACGGCCCGCAGCACGGGCGCGGACGAGAGCGGCACGCGGTGCTTGATCCAGCGGCACGAGGCAACCGTAGACGCTGGAGCCGGGAAGGAACCACTCTTGCGTCACTGACGGACTCCGCCCAGCGATCGCTCGTTCGGCAGCGAGCCGGGTACGTCAGCGGCCAGCGACCGGAGCAGGCACAGCTTCCTTTGGAAGGCGCGACGGCGCAGCGTCGATCCGGCGGAGGTAGCCGGACGGGTTGAAGGTGATGTGGTGCTTCTCCCTCGTTCGGTCGACCTCGAAGTCGCGGGTCTGCTCGAGGAACGCTCGGAGCGCCTCCATGGGCCCGGGCAACAGGTCACGACGCACGACGCCGATGTTCGAGTCCTCAACGATCAGATAGCCGCCCGGCGACACGAACGGCGCGTACGCGTTTAGCTCGGCCACGACGTGGTCGCGAGAGTGGTTGGAGTCAAGCAGCACCATCGTCCGGCGTCCCTCCGAGCGTCTGGCGACCTCTCTCAAAACGCCAGGGTCTGTGGACGAGCGCCCCCCGAGGTACGTGACGCGCGGATGTGCGGGGTAGAGGTACTCGGAGTCCACGTCGCGCACATCGATCGACACCACCTCACCCTCCCCGAGCAGGTCGAGCAGCGTCGCGAAGTAGAACGCGCTCCCGCCACGGTACGTGCCGGTCTCCACTACCAGCTGCGGTCGCGTCTCGACGACGATCTCCTGCATCACCCAGAGATCGAGAGGGTTCTTGAACACGTTTTCGCCGAGCCAGGTCGTGTGTGTCCACGACCCGCCCTCGTAGAAACGACGTCCGGCGCGCCGGTACGCCGCCTCGTCGAGTCGCCCCCGGACCTGCCAGCGAACTGCGCTCCACAAATGCCTGGGCGTTCCGCGCTTCACCATTGATCAGATCCTACGGCCCCGTCCGGCGAGGAGTCGCGGACTCTGCAGCTCCGCTGAACCGTGGGACACGGTAGCCTGAATGCGTGCACTATCGGCACCCAACGCGCCTGAGGCGGATCCCGCGCGTCGGCGTCGCGCTCGAGCGCGGTGGCATCCGCGCAACGTATGCCATCCATGACCGAATCGGCTCGAACCGGAAGGCCCGGAGCCGATTCCGGCAGGACGCGCCGGCGCTCGACGACGTCCAGCGGCAGATCGTCGACGCGGTCGACGCGAGCGGCTTCACGGTGGTGCCGTTCGCGGAGCTCTTTCCCGAGCCGGCCACGTGGGAGGAGCTCGCCCGCGAGGCGCGGTCGTTCGTGGAGCACACCGAGCAGGGCCTGGCGGCCGAGGCGACAGGCGGCGAAGGCGCCCTGCGGCGGCGAGCGGGCAAGGAGTTCGTCGTGCGCCGCTACAGCTACGGCGTCGATGTCGCGCTCGACGACCCCTGGTTGCGGCTCGGTGTCTCGCGACGGATGCTCGATGTCGCCAACGCCTCCCTTCGCCTCTGGTCGAAGCTCGAGTACTTCGACCTCTGGTACTCGGTTCCGCAACCGCAGGATGCGTCGCGCGTGTCCTCGCAGCGCTGGCACCGCGACTACAACGACCGGCACCTGTTGAAGGCGTTCCTCTACCTCGTCGACGTGGACGCGGCGATGGGGCCGTTCCAGTACGTCCCCGGGAGCGCAGGGAGCGGGCCGTACGCGAGGGAGTGGCCGTGGCGGCCGCTCGGGGACAACTACCCGGGCGACGACGAGCTCGCGGCGCGCGTCCCGGACTCGTGGGTAGAGACCTTCACCGGGCCCGCGGGGACGATGGTCTTCTGCAACACGAGCGGCTTCCATCGCGGGGGGCTCTCGACCAGCGACCCGCGCGTGCTCGCCACGTGGACGTACTCCTCGCCGGCATCGCTCGCGTCCTTGACGGAGCGGAGCTACCGCTTCACGGGCTCGCTCGACGAGCTGGACGCGCTGCAGCGCTTCGCCGTCACGTAGCCGCCGCGACGATCACGGCTCGTACGCGGTCGACGTACGCTCCCCAGGCGAGCGCGCGGGTGACGTGCGCTCGTGCACGGCGCCCGAGCTCCTCGGCCGCGGCGGGATCGTTGAGCAGCTCCCGGACCGCAGCCCCGTGCGACGCGGTGTCACCCGGTGGGACGAGTCGGCAGGTCTCGCCGTCCACGAGGGCGTAGCCCTCCGAGATCGCCGACGTCCGGCTGACGACGACCGGCTTCGCCATCGCCATCGCCTGTAGCAACGTCGTCGTCGCCCCCGAGTACGAGTTCTCGCGGACAGGGAGCAGCACGACGCGGCCCGAGCCGAGCAGGCGCGGGATCTTGGCAAAGGGCACGCCCGTCCGCAGCTCGGCGTTTGCGAGGTCTGTCAGCTCCGCCCCCTGCCCTGGGGCCGCCACTACCCGATACGAGAGGGAGGGCGTTGCCCGCGCTACCCGGGCCAGCATGCTCAGGTCACGCTTCGGGTCGGCGCCGACGGAAACCACGTCGACGTCGGGCTCCAAGTCGAGCGGGACGAACGCCTCCGTGTCGACCCCGAAGGGAACGAAATGGACAGGAGGCGCGGAGGGCAACGGTGAGAGCCACTCACGAAGCTCTGCCGCCTCGGCGTGCCCGTACGCGATCACGGCGCGTGCAAGACCGACCGCCTCCCGGTAGCGCCGCAACATCCCGGGTCGCTGCAGTCGCGACATGCGGTCGAGCAGGCCGACGCTGACGTAGACGACGGGCGTGCGCGCGATGACGCGAGCGCGCTGCAGCAGCATGAGTGGGAGCCCGAGCGTGTCGACGGTGGAGAGGACGAGGTCGGCGGCGCTGATCTCTCGGCGGCAGGCGAGCACCGATGCGAAGTCGCCGCCGTAGCCACCACTTACGCTGAGGGCGCGATTCGTCAGCGACGCAGCGCCGCGTGCGCTCCTCCCGGGAGCACACTCCTGGACGAGGTTGTGTCGGGCGTTCATTCCGGAGGCACGCAACTCGTCGAGGCCGAACAACGAGTACCGCGCCGGAGCACCCTCTGGCGACGCAAGCCCCTCCCGCCGCAAAGCCGAGTCGCGGTACAGGAAGAGCACGCGTGGATCGGAGGGCGGCTCGTCCACGCCGGCGACGCTACACGCTCTCGGAATCGGCCACGCCCGCGTGCTCCTCGGCCGCGAGCTCGCGGAACCCGACGATTGCCTCAACGCGACGCTGGTCCCGACATTCTCGGAGCAGCGAGAGGTACCGCTTCTCGTGCTTGCGCGACGGGTGCCAGAGGTGGAAGAGCGTGGCGCTGGGACCGGGCCAGCTGCAGCGAAGCCCGTTGTGCCTGAGTCGCATCGCGAGGTCGATGTCCTCTCCACCCCACGCCTCGTAGCGCATGTCGTACCCGTTGACGGCCTCGAAGTCGGCTCTCGCGATGCTCAGGAAGCCGTAGTTCTCGTAGGGCAGCACGAACTCGACGTGACGACCGACGCGCCGGTGGTCGCCGGGCGCCAGCCACTTCGGGTACCCGTCGAGCTCATGCCGACGACGAGCGTACGCAACGAGAACGAACCGGTGCACGGGCTCGTCACCCTCGAGCACTTGTTCCGTCAGCCCGCGTGACATCTCGAAGCGGTAGGTCGCCGCGAAGCAGCCGGCGTCGCCGCCTTGCGCAGAGCGTCAACGAAGCGACGGCGCGGGACGCAGTCGCCGTGCAGGAACGCCAAGTACTCGCCCCGCGACGCGAGCGCACCGCGGTTCCGGGCGCGCGAGAGGGGAAAGCCGGTGTCGTCTTGGTACACGTGCGCCAGCCGATCGCCGGGCCGCGCACGCCACGAATCGACGACTTCCAGCGTGTCACGCCCGCGTCCGCCCTCGGTCACGATCACCTCGAAATCGTGCTCCCGCTGCTCGAGCAAGGAGCGCAAGCCGAGCCCGAGCGCTCTTGGGTACGAGTACCTGGGGACGATGATGCTGATCACAGAGGGCGTACGCCGATGAAGGGAGTTGCATCGATCGTCACACGGGAACCGCGCCGGTACCACTCGTCCTTCCAGTTCCTGCCCTGCTTGTTGTACTCGCGGATTCGCGGGTCGACGTGCCGGAGGTAGCGGTGCTTCTTCAAGAGCCCACCGAGCCCTCGACGAAACTCACCCGTTTCCCAGAGGCTCGGGCGGCCGCGACCGGGTTCGTGATCCTCGACACTCGAGCGACGCAGGAAACAGACGTGCAAGAGACGAAGCGGGTCGGCGTCCCAATCCCTCTCTTCCGAGAGGTACCGCATCGAGTCCCAGTCGTAACCACTCCTGAACATGGGCTCTCCACCGTGGAGGCGCTCGAGACACCCGGTCCAGGACTCCAGGGCGGCCATGTTGAAGAGCTTGGTAACCGGCCGCGAGGGCGGGGCCAGGTACCCCGACGCCGTGCCCGCCTCGAGGTCGAGCTCGTCAGAGTTGAGTACGTGCCCTTTGAGTCGGAACACGTCGGCGTGTGCTCCGCCCAGCAGCTGCGCCTTGAGCTCCACGAGCCCGCGTTGGTCGTACAGCTCGTCCCCGTCCACGCCGAGCACCCACGT
>JAOUEK010000139.1 GCA_029858755.1 Thermoleophilia bacterium | reverse complement strand
GCGCCGGCGGCCGCCGGCGCGACGCTTCCTCCGGCGATGCGTCGCTCCGGCACACCCGCCGGCAGCCGCTGGCCCGCGCTGCTCCTGATCGCCGCCGTGGTGATCGTGGCGGTGCTGCTCGTGCTCGTCGGGCTCACACGATGACCGCACGCAACCGCGAGCTGGCCGCGCTCCTCTTCGTCGGCGTGGTGGGGTCGACGGCGTTCGCCTCCGCCTGGATCGCCTCCAGCGGCGAGCTCACGGCCGACTGGGTGGTCTGGGTCGGCGTGCTCCTCGCCCTCTACCTCGCCGCCCACGTCGTCACGCGGGTGACCGTGCCGTTCGCCGACCCGACGCTGCTCCCGCTCGCAGGGCTGCTCACGGCCGTCGGGCTCACCGTGATCTACGGCCTCGACCCGGTGAACGCGCGCAAGCAAGTCGTCTGGGTGGCGATCGGCCTCGCGGTCTACGCCGCCACCCTGCTCTGGCTCCGGCACGACTACCGCGTGCTGGAGCGCTACAAGTACCTGTTCGGCGTCTCGGCGATCGCGCTCCTGCTGTTGCCGTCGGTGCCGGGCCTCGGCGAGCGGATCAACGGCGTCCGGCTCTGGGTGCAGGCGGGCCCACTGCAGTTCCAGCCCGGCGAGCTCGCCAAGGTGCTGCTGATCGTGTTCCTCGCCGCATACCTCCGCGACAAGCGCGAGTCGCTCGCCCAGGGACGGCTGAAAGACCTCGGGCCGTTGCTCGCGATCTGGGGCGCGGCGATGCTCGTGCTCGTGCAGACGAGCGACCTCGGCTCGGCGCTCCTCAGCTTCGGCATCTTCCTCGCCATGCTCTACGCGGCCACCGGCCGCCTGCTCTACGTCGCTGCGGGGCTCGCGCTCTTCGTCGCGGGCGCGACCGCCGTGCACAGCGCTCTCGCGCGCGTGCAGCAGCGGGTCACCGTGTGGCTGCACCCGTGGACCGACGAGAAGGTGTACTGCGCGATCAACGGCAAGCTCGAGCTACGGCAGAACTGTGACTCGTACCAGCTCGTGAAAAGCCTCTACTCGATCGCCAACGGCGGCTACGGGGGCACCGGCCTCGGCCGCGGCACCTTCGAGACGATCGACGGCACGCCGCTGATCCCGTACCTGAACACCGACTTCGTGTACTCGGCGATCGCCCAGGAGCTCGGCCTGATCGGCGCGGCCGGGGTGCTGCTCGCCTACCTCGTGCTCGTCGCACGGGGCATGCGGATCGCGCTGATCGCCCGGGACGGGTTCTCGAAGCTGCTCGCCGCCGGGCTCACGTTCGGCGTCGCGCTGCAGACGTTCATCATCGTCGGCGGCGTGCTCCGCGTCGTGCCGCTGACCGGGATCACCCTGCCGTTCGTCTCCTACGGGGGCTCGTCGATCCTCTCGAACTTCGTCGTGCTGGCGCTGCTGATGCTCGTCTCCAACCGGGCCGTGACGGCCCAGCGCCGGTGAACCGCCAGCTGGCCCGGGTCGCGGGGGTGGCGATGAGCCTGCTCGTGGTGCTCGTCGTGGCCACGACCTACTGGCAGACCTGGGCACGGCCGTCGCTGGCGGAGCGGCAGGACAACGAGATCCAGCGCGTGGCGCAGTTCGAGATCAAGCGCGGGCCGATCCTCGACGAGGGCACGGTGCTCGCCCGCAACCGCGAGCGCGAGGTGGGCGGCAGGACCCTCTACTTCCGCCGCTACCCGCAGGGCGGCCTCACCGCACACGTCGTCGGCTACTCGACGGCAGGGCGCGCACGAGCGGGGCTGGAGCGGTCGCTCAACGGCGTGCTCACCGGAGCCGACCGCGACCTCGGCTCCCTCGTGCAGCAGTCACTCGACGAGCTGGGCGGCAAGCCGATCGTCGGCGACACCGTCGTCACCACGCTCGACCTGGACGCGCAGCGGGTTGCCTACGAGCAGCTCGGAAGTCGCTGCGGGGCGGTCGCCGCCATCGACCCCCGCACCGGACGGGTGCTCGTGATGGCGTCCTCGCCGACGTACGACCCGAACCTCGTCGAGGAGCGCTTCGGCGAGATCGAGCGGATCACCGCGGACTGCGCCCCGTCCGCCGCCCTCCTCAACCGCGCGAGCGCAGGCCTCTATGCCCCCGGCTCGACGTTCAAGGTGGTGACGGCGTCGGCGGCCCTCGACTCGGGCGCCTTCGAGCCGAGCTCGACCTTCGACGACCCGGGCTACTGCATCGCCTACGGCAAGCGCGTGAACAACTTCGACACCTCCCGTCCGTTCGGGAGGATCGACCTCGCCACGGCGTTGCAGTACTCGGTCAACTCCGTCTTCTGCAACATCGGGCAGAAGCTCGGCGCCCAGCGCATCCTCCGCACCGCCGGCCGCTTCGGCTTCTACGAGCGCCCCCCGCTCGAGACGCCTGACAGCGAGCGCCTCGCCAGCGGCCTGTACCGCGACGGCGAGCTCTGGTTCCCGGAACGGAACCAGGACGTCGACGCCGGCCGGATGGCGTTCGGGCAGGAGCGGTTGCTGGTGACCCCGCTGCAGATGGCGACGGTGGCGGCGACGATCGGCAACGGAGGGCTGCACCGGCGCACCTACGTGGTCGAGAAGGTCGTCTCGCCGCGCGGGAAGACGACCTCGAGGACGACGCCGGAGGTGATCGACCGCGCCGTGAAGCCGACGACGGCGCGGGACATCGGCGACATGATGGTGCGCGCCGTGCAGGGTGGCACCGGCACCGCGGCGCAGATCTCCGGAGCCCGTGTAGGCGGCAAGACCGGCACCGCGGAGACCGGCGTCGCCGGTCGCAACACGACCTGGTTCATCGCCTTCGCCGGCCCCGAGGGCAAGCGCGCGAGCGTCGCGATCGCCGTCGTGCTGGAGAACCAGACGTCGACCGGCGGCGCCACGGCGGCGCCGATTGCCCGCGAGGTGATGCAGGCACTCCTGTCATCTGGGGCGAATACCTAACGTTACGGGGATGTCGACGACCGACCGCACACACGGGACGCTGTTCGCCGGCCGCTACGTGCTCGAGCGCAAGCTCGGCTCGGGGGGCATGGCCGACGTCTGGCTCGCCGAGGACCAGGAGCTGGGACGACGGGTCGCCGTCAAGATCCTCCACGAGCGGTACGCGAACGACGAGCAGTTCGTGGAGCGCTTCCGGCGCGAGGCGACACACGCCGCGGGGCTCTCGCACCCCAACATCGTCTCCATCTTCGACCGGGGGACGGCCAACGGCTCGTACTTCATCGTCATGGAGTACGTCGAGGGGCGCACCCTCAAGGAGCTGATCGTCACGCGCGGCCCGTGCCCGGTGCCGGTCGCGATCTCGTACACCCGGCAGGTGCTGGCGGCGATCCGCTACGCGCACCGCAACGGCATCGTGCACCGCGACATCAAGCCCCACAACGTGATCGTGGACTCCGACGGCGTCGTCAAGGTCGCCGACTTCGGGATCGCCCGGGCCGGCGCGAGCCAGATCACGGAGGCGGGATCGATCATCGGCACCGCGCAGTACCTCTCCCCGGAGCAGGCGCGCGGGGCACCCGTCGACGAGAGCTCCGACCTGTACTCCACCGGGATCGTGCTCTACGAGCTGCTCACCGGCACCGTCCCCTTCAGCGGCGAGACGCCGGTGGAGATCGCCATGAAGCACCTCTCGCAGACGCCCGAGCCGCCGTCGGCGCACCGGCACGAGGTGCCGCGCGACCTCGACCTCGTCGTGCTCCGCTCACTCGCCAAGGAGCCCGTCGACCGCTACCGCTCCGCCCAGGAGATGGATCGCGACCTCGAGCTCGTCGCGCGCGGCGAGGAGGTCGGCCGGGAGACCGAGGAGGCGGCGACGATCGTGCTCGCCGGGACGGGGACGGCAGCGACGACGGCCGCAGAGAGGCCCGCCTTGCGGCCGGCCTCCGGCGGCTCGTACGCCGGCGCGGAGCGCTACCGCGCATACGACGCCCCCGTCGCCCGCAGGCGCGCGTGGTGGCCGTGGCTGCTCGCCGCCGGCGTCGTGCTCGCGGCAGTGGTCGCCGGCATCTTCGTGTACCAGCGGGTGCAGGAGCAGATCGACTCGAACACCCCCGTCGCCGTCGCCGACTACCAGGGGATCAAGGAGTCGCTCGCAGTCGAGGCGATCCTCGACGACGGCTTCGAGCCGAAGGTGCGCAGGCTGCCGAACGGAGCGGTGGAGCCGGGCACGGTCTACGACCAGGATCCGGGGCCCGGCTCGCGACTCGCCAAGGGGAGCATCGTCACGGTGCTCGTCTCCACGGGCAAGGCGAAGGTGCGGGTGCCCAACGTCGTCGGCAAGAGCGAGGCGGACGCGGTTGCCGAGCTGACGCGCGCCGGGCTGAACGCGAACTCCGTCCAGATCAACTCCGCGCAGCCGGCCGGCGTCGTCACCGCCCAGGCGCCCGCGCCGGGCATCGTGCTGGTCGAGGGCTCGGACGTGCGGATCAACGTCTCCAAGGGCCCACGCCCGATCGCCGTGCCGTCGGTCGTGGGCCTCTCCTACGAGCAGGCCTCGTCGCAGCTGCAGGTGGCCGGGTTCGCGGTGCGTCGCGTGGACGTCGACTCCGACCGGGATCTCGGCACGGTCGTCGACCAGAGCCCGGCTGGCAACTCCACCGCGGCCAAGGGCTCGATCGTCGTGCTGTCGGTGTCGAAGGGCCCGGAGACGGTCGAGATCCCCGACGTGACGGGTGCCGACCGCCAGACGGCGCGGACGACGCTGACGGCAGCGGGATTCAAGGTGACGGTCGTCACCGAGGACACCGCCGACCCCGCCTTCGGCGGCGTCGTGATCTCGCAGGAGCCGATCGGCTTCTCGCAGGCGAAGCCCGGCTCGGTGGTGACGATCACCGTCGGGCGCTACGTCGCGCCGCCTCCCGACACGACGACGACGCCCGAGCCGCCCGTCGAGACCACGCCGCCACCCGAGACCACACCGGTCCCGTGACCCGGCGGCTCAGGGTCGCCGTGCTCGCCGGCGGCCGCTCGAGCGAGCACGAGATCTCGCTGGCCTCGGCGGCGTCGGTCGCGGCGGCGCTCGACCCGGACCGGTACGAGGTGACGACCGTCGAGATCGACCGGGACGGTCGCTGGGCGCTCCCGGCCGCCGGTGCGCGCGAGGTGGAGCCCGCGACCGCGATCGAGAGCCTGCCGGTTCCCGCCGGCTCTGCGCCCACGACGCTGGCGGCAGTCGACGTGGTGCTGCCGATCCTGCACGGCCCGTTCGGTGAGGACGGCACCGTGCAGGGCCTGCTCGAGCTCGCCGGCATCCCGTACGTCGGCCCGGGCGTGCTCGCCTCGGCGCTCTGCATGGACAAGGACGTCTTCAAGCACGTGATGCGTGCGCAGGAGGTCCCGGTGGCGCGGCACCGCCTGCTCCGCCCCGGGGACCCGGTCGACAACCCGTTCGGCTACCCGGTGTTCGTGAAGCCCGCTCGCCTCGGCTCGTCGGTCGGCATCTCCAAGGTGCGCGACGCAGACGCGCTCGCAGGCGCGGTCGCGCTCGCCCGCCGTCACGACGACAAGGTGCTGGTCGAGGAGTTCGTGGACGGGATCGAGATCGAGGTCGGCGTGCTCGGCAACCTGCCCTCGCCGATCGCCTCCGTGCCCGGCCAGGTCGTCTCGCACCACGCCGACTGGTACGACACCGCGTCCAAGTACGACGACGGCGGCTCCGAGCTCCTGATCCCCCCGCCCGGGCTGTCGGAGGGCCAGGTCGACCGGGCCCGCGAGCTCGCGCTCCGCGCCTTTGCGGCGACCGAGTGCGAGGGGATGGCGCGAATCGACTTCTTCGTGCGCGAGACGGACGGGGAGGTCGTGCTCAACGAGCTGAACACGATCCCGGGCTTCACCCGGACGAGCTTCTACAGCAGGCTGTTCGAGGCCTCGGGGATCCCGTACGCAGAGCTCGTCGACCGGCTGATCACCCTGGCCCTCGAGCGCCACGAGCGCCGGCGGGACCTCGCCTACTAGCCTGCTGCTCGCCTGCCTGGCGCCCTCGGCAGCGGCTGGGGCCCGACCGTCAGCTCAGCACGCTGTCGATGGCGCTTTCCCAGACGTCGAGCGCCTCGTCGAGGACGGCGCGCTCGATCGTCAGCGGGCACAGC